>CBDUON010000209.1:0-3613 GCA_965368835.1 uncultured Eudoraea sp.
GTTGGGAAGTCGACTTTTTTTAACCGACTCATTCAACGCCGTGAGGCTATTGTAGACGCTGTTAGTGGGGTGACACGAGATCGTCACTATGGTAAAAGCGATTGGAATGGGAAGGAGTTCACCGTGATCGATACAGGCGGCTATGTGCTTGGGAGTGATGATGTTTTTGAAAAAGAAATAGACAAGCAGGTAGAATTGGCCATAGGTGAGGCAGATGCTATCATGTTTATGGTGGACGTAGAAACTGGAGTTACAGGGATGGACGAGGATGTTGCCAAATTACTGCGCCGCGTAGATAAGCCGGTTTTTTTGGTTGTAAATAAGGTAGACAATGCTCAACGCGATCAAGATGCTGTTGAGTTTTATTCTCTTGGCCTTGGGGAATACTTTCCCATCTCGAGCATGAATGGGAGTGGAAGCGGGGAGTTATTAGATGAACTTGTAAAGGCATTGCCCGAGAAACCAGAAACTGAAAGCGACCTGCCCAGGTTCGCAGTTGTTGGAAGACCCAATGCGGGAAAATCTTCTTTTATCAACGCCCTGATAGGCGAAGAGCGATATATTGTTACAGATATCGCGGGTACCACCAGAGATAGTATAGATACCAAGTACAATCGTTTTGGTTTTGAGTTTAATTTGGTGGATACAGCCGGAATCAGGCGTAAGGCCAAAGTACGCGAAGATCTTGAATTTTATTCTGTAATGCGCTCAGTTAGGGCCATAGAACATTGTGATGTGTGTCTGCTACTTCTCGATGCCTCCAGAGGATTTGACGGACAGGTTGAAAATATATTTTGGCTGGCACAACGAAACAATAAGGGGATCGTGATCCTTGTGAATAAATGGGATCTGTTAGAAAAGGATACCCATGCAGTAAAAGAATATACCACTAAGATTAAACAAGCAATAGAACCTTTTACGGATGTGCCTATCCTGTTTATTTCGGCACTTACCAAACAACGGATCTATAAAGCAATAGAAACTGCGGTTGAAGTCTATAAAAATCGCAGTAAACGCATCCCTACACGTAAAGTGAATGATGTTATGTTGCCTATTATTGAACATACGCCGCCTCCTGCTTACAAAGGAAAGTATGTTAAGATAAAGTTCATCACCCAGCTGCCAACACCCTATCCACAGTTTGCTTTTTTCTGCAACCTGCCTCAGTATGTAAGGGAACCTTATAAACGATTTTTGGAAAATAAACTAAGGGAAAATTTTGATTTTACCGGAGTGCCGGTCACTATCTTTATGAGGAAGAAGTAAGGCTTACCAACCGCCTGAGGCTCCTCCGCCTCCAAAACTGCCGCCACCGAAACCACCGCTAAAGCCACCGCCTCCAAAGCCACCGCCGCCAAAGCTGCCTGAACCTCCTTTATAACTGCCGCGTCCCATATTGCTAAGGATAATAGCATCCCAAATGTCTAGCCCTTTACTACGGCCGCCTCCTTTGCCACCACCTTTGTTATTGCGGTTGGCAATTATGATAATTAGGATGATGATAAAAATTACAAAGGCAACAAAGATCAAAACAAAAGCAGCTTTCGCTCCATTATTTGGATTTTGATTTTCTTCTAATGCTTTTTGGAATTCCCCATTGAGAATTTGAAAGATGGCATCTGCACCTTTGTTAAGTCCGGTAGCATAATTTCCTTCTCTGAATTCAGGGACAATGATGAGAGTAATGATGCGTTTACTAAGGGCATCAGTAAGAGAACCTTCAACACCATAGCCGGTATTAATAGCGATCTTACGGTCGTCATTAGCTACCAGGATCAGGATACCATTGTCTTCTTTGGCCTGACCAATACCCCATTTTTCACCCCATTGAGCCCCTAAATAGTTGATATCCTCCCCTTCTGTAGAAGCAATGATAGCGACTACGATCTGCGTAGATGTACTATCAGAATAGCGTATTAGTTTTTGCTCAAGGGCTTCCTTATCGTTCTTAGATAAGAGAGATACGTAATCGTAAACACTTGTTTGAAGTTGTGGTTTCTCCGGAATTGTGAATTGGCCCCAGGCAATGGAAATGCTGCACAGGAAAAGTAATAAGATGCTAGCCTTTGGATACTTCATTCGTCAATTCATTGGTGTCATCAGATTTATAGGGGAAATGAGCCTTTAATTCTTCTCCTGCCTTCAAAATACCTTCAACGATACCTTGTTTAAACTGGCCCTTTTTAAAATGGGTTTGTATCACATCCTTGGTATCATTCCAAAATGTTTTGGAAACCACCTCATTGATGCCCTTATCCCCATAGATAACAAAAGTGCGATCATGTACGGCAATATAAAGAAGCACTCCGTTAGAATCTTTGGTGTTTTCCATTTTTAGACTAAGAAATACTTCCTGAGCCCTTTCGTATGGATCCAATGTTGTGCCAGACTCAATATGAACCCTGATCTCTCCAGAAGTGTTTTTTTCTGCCTTCAGAATGGCATTGACAATCTCTTGTTCTTCCTCTGGTGACAATAAAGCTTCTACCTTGGATTCTGCCATGCGATCAATCAAATTCGAAGTTCACATCGGGGGCATTCTCTGAACCAGGATTTGCCTGGTATCTGGTCATTTCCTCAAAACCAAACCATCCGGCCAGTAATTTATTCGGGAATTTTGTGGTATGTATGTCGTATATATTTACGGCTTCGTTATAGCGATTTCTTTCGGTGCTGATCCGATTTTCAGTACCCTCCAGTTGCGATTGAAGTTCCAGAAAGTTCTGATTTGCCTTTAAGTCAGGATAACGCTCTACAGTTACGAGTAAGCGCGAAAGGGCCGAAGACAAGCCGGCTTGCGCCTCCTGAAAGGCCGCCATTTTTTCGGGTGTTAAATTATCAACGTCAATTGTAGTGGAACTGGCTTTTGCTCTGGCTTCGATCACATCAGTAAGCGTACCCCGTTCAAAGTCGGCTGCCCCTTGCACTGTTTTTACCAGGTTTCCAATTAAGTCATTTCTACGTTGATATTGACTCTCCACATTAGACCATGCAGTTTTCGCATTTGCTTCATATTCCACCGCAGTATTATTAAAACCTACTGCCCATTGATAGATCCCGAAGACAACGATCGCAAGGATAATTACGGGAATTAACCATTTTTTCATATTGATAGTGTATTTAAGTTGTAGTTATAATTGTTGTTTAATTTTGATAAGCTCTGCCTTAACACGTTCCAGTTTCTGAATGATCTCAAAATTTGAAAGCGTTTTTTTTCGCTCCTCTTTGAGGTGGGTTTTAGCTCCTTCGAGCGTAAAACCACGTTCTTTTACCAAATGATAGATAAGCTGTAAATTCTTGATATCCTCCGGAGTAAATTTACGGTTCCCTTTGGCGTTCTTCTTGGGTTGTAATTCGTCAAATTCCTTTTCCCAAAAACGGATGAGAGAGGTATTCACCTCAAAGGCCTTGGCGACTTCGCCAATACCGTAATATCTTTTTTCGGGGAGCTCTATGTGCATTAATCTAATGATTGGTTTTCCTGATTAGCAAATTTCAGCATGTTCTCAAATTCCTCAGCAGACAAACTGCCGTAATAGAAATTAATTGGGTTGATGCGCTGATCATCTTTCCATACTTCGTAATGCAAATGAGGCGCTTCAGACCTGCCTGT
>CBDUON010000210.1:0-3570 GCA_965368835.1 uncultured Eudoraea sp.
GGATCTCTTGGAGGGGGAATTGCCTGGGAGATGGCGGCTCTAGACCCCGAGATCACCACACATCTGATACCAGTGGCATCAGATTGGAAGTCCACAGACTGGTTAATAGCCAATTGTCAGATCCAGGAGCAATTCCTGATCAACTCCAAACAACCCGTCCACGATGCCAGAATGCATGCTATGTTGTGCTACCGCACTCCGGAATCATTTAAGGAACGTTTTCAGAGAAGCACCAATGAAGATCTCAATGTTTTTAATGTGGAGAGTTGGCTCTTACATCACGGAAGGAAACTTCAGGAACGCTTTCAATTGTCTGCCTATAAGCTCACCAATCAATTGCTAAAGACCATTGATATTAACCGGAATGGAAAAGAAGCCTTTGAAAATTTACAAAAGAGCCAAACCAACATTCATATCATTGGGGTAGATTCGGATCTGTTCTTTTCTGCCAGAGAGAATAAGGAGACCTATAAACAAATGGCACAATCCAGAAGTAATGTCACCTATGGAGAGATAAAATCGTTACACGGTCATGATGCTTTTTTGATCGAATTCAAACAAATGGAGCAACTGCTAGAAGGGATTTTTGACCCGGAAAAAGCAGCCAAACGCTACAAGATCCTCAAATTTGGAGGCACGTCTTTGGCCAATGGGGAAGGGATTGAAAGAGTACTGGAGATCATAACCAACAAAGTAAAAGCAGGCGAAAAAGTTGTGGTGGTGGTGTCCGCCAGGGAAATGGCCACGGATCAGTTAGACTCAATTTTGGAAAAGGCAGCGCAGGGAAAGGACTATATAAAAGAATTCGAAGCCTTTGAAAAATACCAAAGACATAGTTATAAGAATGTAGATCTCTCTGACGAATTCCGGGAATTAGTTCAACTCCTGGAAGGTGTGGCTCTGTTGGGAGATTTTAGTCCCAGGATCAGGGATCAGGTATTGGCCATCGGCGAATTGGTCTCAACAAAACTGATCACCAAGTTGTTAATTGGCAAAGGGGTACAGGCCCAACTTGCAGATTCCAGACAATTGATCATTACCAATAATACCTTTGGTGATGCCAGTGTTCTGGAGGAAATATCCAGGGAACGGGCCAGTAGTTTTTTCAGGAAGCTAGATGCCTCGGTGATTCCTGTTATCCCTGGATTTATTGGAGCTACTGAAGCCGGGGAAACTACTACTTTGGGGAGGAATGGCAGTAATTATACCGCTTCTCTCCTGGCCAATTTTCTGGATGCAGAAGAATTGCTAAACTATACGCATGTAGATGGGATCTATACAGCCGATCCCAAATTGGTGCCCGAGGCCAGGCGAATAGCACAACTTTCCTATAGCGAGGCCAATGAACTGGCTAATTTTGGCGCAACTATTCTCCATGCAAAGACCATTATTCCATTGCTAGAGAAGAATATTCCCTTGCGAATCCTGAATACCTTTAACAAGGAAAACGATGGTACCTTAATCAGTGCCAAATCCAATGAAGAAGGCATACGCTCACTTTCTGTTCTGGGAGATGAAGCTCTGATCAACATAGAGGGCAGAGGATTATTGGGCAAGGTTGGGGTAGATGCGCGAATTTTCAGAGCATTGAGTCAACAAAATGTTAGTGTGAGTATTATTTCACAGGGATCTTCAGAAAGAGGTATCGGCCTTTTGGTATCAGCTAAAAAGGCGCAGGCGGCAAAGAAGGCACTGGAACAGGAATTTGAAAGCGATTTTCGTTCCAAGGACATTAATGCGATCACTATTGTGGAAGACGTATCAGTGATCTCCATTGTAGGTCAGGATCTCAGTACTTTTCACAAACCCTACAATGCACTGATCAAAAACCAGGTCATTCCCTTACTTTTTAATAATACGGTTACCGGAAAGAATATTAGTCTGGTTGTTAAGAAGGCCGATCTGCACAAGGCATTAAATGTAATGCACGGACAGATCTTTGGCATTAGTAAAAAGGTGAATCTGGCTATTTTTGGACATGGGAATGTTGGAGGTACCCTGCTAGATCAAATATTGGGAGCCAGTAAGTCTATTGAAAAAAGAAAAGGGACCCAACTCAGGGTATTTGCCCTTGGAAATTCAAAGAAATTATTACTTAATAAGGATGGGATCACCAAGAACTGGAGAGCGGATATCAAAGAAGCAGGAAAGTCTTATTCACTCAATGATATCTTTGACTATGCGAAAGCCCATCATTTGGAGAATTTAATTGCCGTAGATAATACGGCCAGCGAAGACTTTGTGGCCCATTATTTTGATTTTGTAGAAAATGGATTCGATCTTATCTCTTCCAACAAAATAGCGAATACTCTGGGGATTGACTTTTATCATCTCCTGCGGGAAGAATTAGATCATTTTCAAAAACAGTATTTGTATGAAACCAATGTTGGTGCCGGCTTGCCGCTCATAGATACCATCAAACTCCTTCATCTTTCCGGGGAGAATATTACTGGAATCAAAGGAGTATTTTCCGGATCCCTGAGTTATATCTTTAATACTTTTTCGGAAAAAGAT
Source organism: uncultured Eudoraea sp. (assembly GCA_965368835.1). Taxonomy (GTDB): domain Bacteria; phylum Bacteroidota; class Bacteroidia; order Flavobacteriales; family Flavobacteriaceae; genus Muriicola. Next base: position 2,515 of record CBDUON010000210.1, read on the forward strand.
GTGCCATTTTCTGAAGTCTTACTGGAAGCAATGAGCTTGGGGTATACCGAGCCAGATCCGCGTGAAGATCTCTCAGGGATGGATGTGGGCAGAAAGCTATTGATCCTTGCCAGGGAGCTTGAGTTGCAAAACGAAATAGATGATATAAAGATCGAAAACTTGATTCCTAAGGGTTTACAAAAGCTCAGTAGTGAAGACTTTATTGAACAATTAGAAACCCTGGACCCTCTCATGGAGGAAGTAAAAAAGAAGCAAGCTTCGGGTCATGTTCTGAGATTTGTAGGAGAATTACATGGTGACCTGCAGAAAGAAAAAGGTAAATTGGATGTAAAATTGATCTCGGTTCCAAAAGAAAGTAGTCTGGGACAGGTGCGCGGTTCAGACTCCATTATTGAAATCTATACAGAATCGTACGGAGAACATCCGCTGGTAATACAGGGCGCCGGTGCAGGAGCTGCCGTAACTGCAAGGGGCGTTTTTGGAGATATTCTGCGTATTGCAGAAAAGATGTAAATTATCCAAAACAGGAGATGTCATGAAAAAAAAGAACCATCACTTTGAGACCGAAGCGATCCGGACACAAATGGAGCGCTCTTCCTTTTTGGAACACTCTAGTCCCATCTACATGACCTCAAGTTTTGTGTTTGAGGATGCAGAGGACATGCGTGCTTCTTTTGCGGAAGAAAAAGATAGAAATATTTACTCCAGATATTCTAATCCAAATGGAACGGAACTTATAGACAAAGTTTGTAAAATGGAAGGGGCTGAAGCAGGATTCGCCTTTTCTTCGGGTATGGCAGCTGTATTTTCTACGTTTGCAGCTCTGCTGGAAAGCGGGGATCATATTTTGTCTGCACGCAACATCTTTGGATCTACTCATAGTTTGTTTACCCAATTCTTTCCAAAATGGCAGATCTCGCATACCTATTTTAAGATCGATGAATTAGAGAAAGTAGAAGAGCTTATCACTCCCAAAACCAAAGTGATTTATGCAGAATCGCCAACCAATCCGGGGGTAGATCTTGTGGATCTGGAACAACTTGGAGCCATTGCAAA
>CBDUON010000211.1:0-3559 GCA_965368835.1 uncultured Eudoraea sp.
CAGCAAGGCTCTTCTCGTTGTTATCTTTACGGAGATCCTGCAATAGAAATAAAGCAATTTACTGACACTGCAGAATTGTTCAAACGAAAGAAATAGCAAAAAAAATCCCCACTTCCAGAAGAAATGGGGATCTATTAACAAGCATTACCCTTATGATTGTGAAGATACCGATGCTTTTGGTCCGGCGTCAACGATCTCTTTATTTACGTTGGCCTCAAACTTTTTAAAATTGGTATTAAAGAGTTCGATCAGTTTTTTCTTCACTTCATCGTATTTATTCTTATCATCCCATGTATTTTTTGGAATCAATACTTCAGCTGGCACTCCCGGACAACTTTGAGGGATCTGAAAACCAAATTCCTCGTCCTTAATAAAGGATACCTTATCAAAATCATTGTTATGAATAGCGTCAATCATGGCCCTGGTATATTTCAATTTTATCCTGGAACCTACTCCATGTGCTCCACCTGTCCAACCTGTATTCACCAACCAGGCGGTAGCCTTGTGATCTTTGATCTTTTTAGCCAATAACTCGGCATATTTATTTGGGTGCCACATCATAAAAGCCGCACCAAAACAAGCGCTAAATGTAGCCTGAGGTTCGGTTACTCCCATTTCTGTACCTGCCACTTTAGCCGTATAGCCTGAGATAAAATGGTAGCTTGCCTGCTCTGGAGTAAGTTTGCTTACAGGAGGTAAGACACCAAAGGCATCACAGGTAAGGAAAATGATGTTTTCCGGATGTCCTGCAATACAAGGCATTTGAACATTATTTATAAAGTGAATAGGGTATGAGGCCCGGGTATTCTGTGTAATAGAAGTGTCGGTATAATCTACGACACGAGATTCCTTGTCATAGACTACGTTCTCCAGCACCGTCCCAAATCTGATGGCATTGAATATATCCGGCTCATTTTCTGCAGACAAGTTGATAGCTTTTGCATAACAACCACCTTCAATGTTGAAGGTTCCTTCATCTGTCCAGCAATGTTCATCATCTCCTATAAGCTTCCGTTTTGGATCGGCACTTAAAGTGGTCTTGCCGGTGCCCGATAATCCAAACAAGATGGTTACATCACCTGCATCCCCCACATTAGCAGAACAGTGCATTGGGAGCACTTCTTCCAATGGCATTAAATAATTCATGATGGAAAAAATGCCCTTCTTCATTTCTCCAGCATACTGAGTTCCAAGGATCACCACCTCTTTCTCCTCCAAATTTAGATCTACACTGGTCTTGGAAGTCATCTCTGAGGTGTATCTGTTGGCAGGAAAACCTCCCCCGTTAAAGATCACATAGTCTGGTTCGCCAAATTGGGCCAGTTCTTTCTCAGTTGGCATGATCAGCATATTTTGCATAAAAAGGGCATGATATGCTCTGGTACATATGATCCTAACTTTTAGCCTGTATTTTGGATCCCATCCGGCAAAGGCATCCACAACATAGAGTGTAGATCTGGTGTTGAGGTAATCCAGGGCACGTTCCCTGTTTACCATATAGGTATGTTCATCCAAGCCAATATTTATATTCCCCCAGTCTATATTTTTCTCAGAGTCTGGGTGTCTAACTATTCGTTTGTCTTTCGGGCTCCTGCCTGTTTTTTCGCCAGAATATACCATCAAGGCTCCCACATCAGAAATTGCGGTTCCTTTTTCCTGTTGTAATCCTAGCTCGTATAAAACAGGAACACTACTATTCCTGTAAACTTCTTTTACCTCAATCCCGTATTTGTGTAGATCAAATGTTGTCATGTATATAATTTTTGTTTCAATTTAATTACTTAACTCTAGGATACAAAGAAGCGAATTAATAATCAAACAAAAGATGATTTTTATCATGGTCAAATATTCTAAAGCCAAAGTCATGGTTTAAGTTTTAGCAGGAATAATCCCTTGCGATTTTCACTATCTTTGAATATATGAATGAACATTTGGACCCTACGGCAGAAAATTTCTCGCAGGAGGAGCTCGACATTGAAAGAGCATTACGGCCCATCACTTTTGATGATTTCACCGGTCAGGAATCGGTATTGGAAAACCTTAAGATCTTTGTGCAGGCTGCAAATTTGAGAGATGAAGCTCTGGATCATACGTTGTTTCATGGACCACCCGGACTAGGGAAGACTACCCTGGCACATATCCTGGCTAATGAACTGGGCGTTGGGATAAAAGTCACTTCTGGTCCTGTGCTTGATAAGCCGGGGGACCTTGCAGGATTACTGACAAATCTGGAAGAACGCGATGTGCTTTTTATTGATGAGATACACCGTCTAAGTCCTATTGTGGAGGAATATCTCTATTCTGCCATGGAAGATTATAAGATCGATATTATGATCGAAACCGGGCCGAATGCCAGATCCGTACAGATCAATTTAAATCCCTTTACTTTGATTGGTGCCACAACGAGATCGGGGTTGCTTACGGCACCTATGCGGGCCCGTTTCGGAATTCAAAGCAGATTACAATACTATAATACAGAGCTTTTATCAACCATAGTTGAGCGCAGCGCAGATATTCTTAAAGTACCCATCAGCAATGATGCGGCCATTGAAATTGCCGGACGAAGCCGTGGTACTCCCAGAATTTGTAATGCCCTTTTAAGAAGGATTCGCGATTTTGCCCAGATAAAGGGCAACGGTACAATAGATATTGCTATCTCCCAATATGGATTAAAGGCGCTCCATGTAGACGCTTATGGCCTCGATGAAATGGATAACAAGATATTGCTGACCATTATTGATAAATTTAAAGGCGGGCCGGTAGGAATCTCAACTGTTGCCACCGCCGTATCTGAAAGTGCTGAAACCATTGAAGAAGTGTATGAACCTTTCCTTATTCAACAAGGCTTTATTATGAGAACACCAAGGGGGAGAGAAGTCACGGAATTAGCTTACAAACATTTGGGTAGGATTAAGGGAGGAAATCAGCCAGGCCTTTTTTAAATGCGAGAACTCACCACTGTTTCTTATATCGAGGTATTAAAGAACCGCAAACGAATCCTGACAAATCCATTACCCTTTCACAATGAAAATTTTGAAAAGTATGGAGACACCTTCCGGGTAAAAATTGGTCCCGGAAGTTCTATCATTTTTACGCGCGATCCGGAAATTGTACTTCTGGTACTCCAAAAACAGCATAAAAAATTCCAAAAGTCGCCCCTGCAAACCAGAGATCTCGCCAAATATATTGGGTATGGCCTCCTTACTTCCGAAGGTGAGCATTGGCGGACCCACAGGCGCATGATACAACCTGCATTCCACAAAAAGAAGCTGGTAGGATTATTAGATATCATGGAGCAGGCAATACAACAAGAATTAAAGCGCATTAAACCTGATCAGGATCAGGATGTTTTTCCGCTTATGGGCGATCTGGCTTTTCAGGTGGTCGCCAAGGCCCTGTTTAGTCGCGCTGATATTCAGGATAAGATGCACAGACTTCAGCAAATTACAGAGACGAATCAAAAAATGCTGATCCGTGAAATGCGTCAGCCATATCTGAAATGGTGGTTTAATCTTAGTGGAAAAATAAGAAGACATTTAAAATATTCCGAAGAGAGCCG
>CBDUON010000212.1:0-3542 GCA_965368835.1 uncultured Eudoraea sp.
AAATACACCAGATATGCCATAGGAGAAATTGTTCTCGTTGTTATAGGTATTTTAATTGCACTACAAATTAATAACTGGAATGAGGAAAGAGTAATAAAAGAAAATATAAATCTTTATTTAGGCACTTTAATACAGGATATGAGGGGAGATGTTAAATCTATTGAGAGTGGCCGCCGTTATCATATTTTTCGTATTCATTCCGGGATTTATATGCTTAATCAATATAACCCGAATGAAGAACTGTCCTTCTTGCCAGATAATAGTCATTTACCTGCCTGGGAAGATCCTAGTTGGCGATGGGAGGGTCCTATCCCAACTACTTATAATGAAGATTTTGTAAACACCAGCCTTTTATGGCTATTCAGGTATCAGCCTACATACTCAAATAAAAGGACCTTCGATGAATTTAGCAGAACAGGATTATTTTCTAAAATGGAAAATCATGCGCTTAAAATTAAAATCGAAACTTATTATAATTATTTTGAGTTTATGCATGGCCAGTCAGATACTGGGTATAACCCAACTGTTCTATGGAATCAATCGCTGGTTGCAAGTGGAATAGGGTATTTGGATATGGGCAATTTGGAAGACCCTCTTGAAGTAATATTTTCCGATAAGTCGCGCAGAGCAATTCTCAAAAATATGATAGACGAATCTATTTATATGGCCACTTCAGACCTAGGGTTAATGGCATTTTTAGAGGAGGTGGTCAAAGAAATTGAGGCAGAAATACAAATGAGCAAGTAAGATCTCCTATTTGTAACAGAGATTCATCTTAAAAAGACATTTTATAAGTTGTATAATTGTAAATTAAGCTTTTTAAAATCTAATATTTATGCGATCAAGAAAATTCCCTTATTGGGGCGTAGTAACTTTCTTACTAGTATTAACGGCATGTACTAGTCCCCGGAAACAATCTGCAACACTGCTAATTTACGGGGGTCCAATCTATACGGTAGATTCAACACAGGCAATGGTTGAGGCCGTAGCAACAAAAGATAATATCATTCTTTTTGCCGGGAGCCTTGCTGAAGCAGAGCAATATAAGACAGACAGCACACAACTGATCGATCTGGCGGGCAAAACCATGACCCCGGGTTTGATAGAGGGACACGGACATTTTATGGGATTGGGATACAATGAACTAAACCTCGATTTGATCAATACTACCAGTTATCAGCAAATAATAGATGCTGTGGCCGAGAAAGTAAAAACAGCACAACCGGGAGAATGGATCACAGGCAGAGGATGGCATCAAAGCAAATGGGTAGAAATGCCGGAGGAAACGGTCAATGGCTTTCAAACCCATGATATGCTGAGCGCTGTATCCCCAGACAATCCTGTTTATCTAAAACATGCCAGTGGACATGCAGGGTTTGCCAATGCCAAGGCAATGGAAATAGCAGGTTTACAAATATTGTCAAAAGAAGGAATCGATCAATTTGAAGTTGTTGGGGGTGAAGTAATGCGTGACCCACTTGGACGACCTACGGGGATTTTTAATGAGAGGGCCCAAAGTTTGATTTCTAAACATATTCCGAAAAGTACTCCAGAGCAAGATATCAAAGCCTTTGAACAGGCCATTGCCGCATGTCACAGACATGGTATTACCGGTTTTCATGACGCGGGCATCGGCAAAAAAACGATAGCACTTTATGAGGAAATGAAGTCGGGGGGTAAAATGAATATACGCCTGTACGGTATGCTTACTGGGTGGGACAAGGAGTTGCTCAGTGAATGGTATGAGAAAGGTCCTATGATAGATCCAGATCATTTAATGACCATTCGTTCGGTAAAATTGAACTGTGATGGTGCGCTGGGATCACGTGGGGCCTGGCTTCTGGAAGCCTATACGGACAGACCTGGTCATTTTGGTCATGAAACCCTACCAATGTCTTATGTAGAAGAGACGGCCTTAAATGGTTTACAACATGGATTTCAGGTTTGCTCGCATGCCATAGGGGACCGTGCAAACAAGGAAATTCTGGATCGGTATGAAGCAGCTTTTACCAACATGCCTGATGCTACTAATGACCATAGGTTTAGAATAGAACACGCACAACATTTACATCCGGATGACATTCCCCGCTTTGCGGAACTAGGAGTAATTCCGGCCATGCAGGCGGTACATTTATCTTCAGACAGATCCTGGGCTATTGACCGTTTAGGCGAAAAACGAATAAAAGAAGGGGCCTATATGTGGCAAAGCCTGTTGCAAAGTGGTGTGCCCATTGTAAATGGAACAGACGTGCCGGTAGAACCATTGAACCCAATTGCCAGTTTGTATGCCAGTGTTAGCAGGAAAACCTTACAAGGCACTCCAGAGGGAGGATATGAACCAGCGGAGAAGATGACGAGGGAACAAGCCTTGAGATCCTATACGTTGGATGCGGCTTATGGGGCATTTGAAGAAGAAATAAAGGGCTCTATTACGGTTGGCAAACTAGCAGACTTCACCATTTATAACCAGGATATAATGGAAGTAACAGAAGACAAATTTTTAGATACTGAGGTTGTCATGACAATATTTGACGGGAAGGTTGTGTATTCCAAGGGTGATTGAGTTCTCGCCATAGTCCAAGTGTAAACTGTGAAGTAAGAGGAAAATGGTACGAGGTTAGAAGTACGAGGTCAAATAATTCGCAACTCGTATTTCGTACTTTGGATTTCGTATTTCGTATTTCGTACTTTAAAAAATAACGACCAACCATACCATACTATGATCCACTTCTTTCGCAGAATCCGACATCAACTGCTCTCTCAGAATAAAATATCTAAGTACCTCTTTTATGCCATTGGTGAGATTCTACTTGTTGTGATAGGTATACTGTTAGCACTACAAATAAATAATTGGGATATTAAAAAAAATCAACAAGAAAAAATTAAAGAATACGCCAAATTATATATACAGGATCTAGAATCGGATATATTAATGACTGAGATTAATTTAAAGATGTTAATGAATATTTCTGATAAAATTGATAGTCTTGCACTGTCTGTTCAAAACAAAAAAATAGAAGAAATTTCAAATATTGACTTTCTATGTCTCACATTTAAAATATTGTATAGACCATATAGGTGGAATAGGTCCACTATTGATCAAATGAAAAACTCGGGAAGTTTGCAGTATATTGAAGATATTTCAATCACAAAAAAAATTGGAGAGTATGATGCTTTTACGCATCATTTAGATGAAGATTATTTAAATGACAAAGCGCAATCTGAAAATACACTAAACCAAATTTCACATGTAATCAATAGTAATTATAGTAATATTAAAGAGTTACGAAAAAATGTCCTTGTAAAAATCAATAATCCACTTATCATTGGATTTCAATATTATAAAGAACCAGAATATATTAAAGCCAAGAATTCTAATTTAAAGTTAATTACGAATGACATCAATGATGTTGATAAGGTAATTAATGGTCTTATAAGACTTCAGGCGTATTATGATATCAGATCTGGTATTGAGATCCCTCAATTAACCAAAGATGCAGAAGAATTAATTAAGGTTTTGAAGGAAACTTATTTGGAATAGA
>CBDUON010000213.1:0-3539 GCA_965368835.1 uncultured Eudoraea sp.
TCTTACCTGGACACCAATGATCAGCGGGTAGAGGCCAAATACATCAACAATCACTTTTCACTTAGAAGATAGATACTTCACGTACGAATCTGAAAATCCGTTCATCGATTAAGGGTCAAAAAAAGGGGTTGAATTATACTAAAACAAATGCCTGCCAGTTATACATACTGTTTAACAGTCTTTTGATGGCCCCGAACCCTATGCAGAAATACCTGAGCTTTTCAGCTATATTGTTCTTTTGGATGATAGGCATACACGCCCAGAACTCACCGGATTGTAGAAGTGCCATCCCGGTTTGTGCAGATGCACCTATTATGTCCTTTGCCGATGGTGGGGGAGATATTGATGATTTTGATCCGGATGTGATCCGGGAAACTGGTTGTCTTGAAAAGGGTAGTGTGAGTTCGGCTAACATAGAAAATAATACTTCATGGTACGTATTTCGCGCTGGTACCCGAGGGCAAATAGGTTTCGATATTCAAGCCTTACCCGGAACCAGTGGCAGTGTTACTGCTGAATGGGATTTTGCCTTGTACGGTCCCGATGTGGACTGCGGTAGTATCAGTAATGGCTCTGCTCAACCCATTCGATGTAATTATGAAGTAAACGATACAGATTTTACAGGAATAGGTGTAAACCCTGAGAATGGCCAGGTTGGAGCTCCTAATTTAACGGGGAGTCAGAATACCTATGATGAATGGCTTATAGTAGAAGAAGGAGAGATCTACTATCTGCTGATCAATAATTTCAATACAAATTTTGACGGTGATCCGGAACCATTTTCACTGACCTTTACGGGGTATTCTGTGGATCAGGACCAGGATACTGCACTCGATTGTACCCTGAGAGATGAATTTCTCGGTTTAGATATAGTAGCCTGTGAGGGAGATCCTGATATTGTTCTTACGGCGTTGAATTCTCCTGCCGGACCAGATATTGCCAATGTAACCTGGAGTGTGGATTACGATGATGATGGTATCATAGATGCGGTTTTAGCATCTGGTCCAACAGAAACCGAATTAACGGTAGCAAGCCCTGATTCTGGCCGCTACTTTGTAGAGATCTTAACAACCCTGGCTACCACCATCACAGATGATATTCTTATTACTTTCTATGGAATTCCGGTCTTGGATGAGGTCATCATTCTGGACGACCTATCGGATAGTAATAATGTAGAAATTGTAGTTCTTGGCAATGGCAGTTACGAATACGCCATCAATGGAGGCGATTTTCAGGATTCACCAATCTTTTACGATATTCCTCCGGGAGAAAATACAGTGATCATTAATGATAAGAACGGCTGTGGCTTTACAGATCCTATTCCATTCTTAGTGGTGGGCTATCCAAAATTTTTCACCCCTAATGGAGATGGGATACACGATGCATGGAATATTCTGGGGATTGAGACCTTAACAGATCCTGTGGTCTTTATTTTTGATCGCTATGGTAAGTTGATCAAGCAATTAGATGAAACTACCATTGGCTGGGATGGTACCTTTAATGGGAGGCCAATGCCTTCCTCAGATTATTGGTTCCGCTTAGACTATTCCAGGGACGAACAAGGCATTGTAGTAGCCAATACCATTCGCACCCATTTCTCACTAAAAAGATAAAAAAAAGCCGGTTAATACCGGCTTTTTTATTTGATCTGTGTATCTCTTATAAGTTAAGAGTATATCCTAAAATTATATTTGTATTGGTGTTATTCACAAGCGCGGTGCTTGGAAAACCAGTGGAAAATAATTGCTGACGGGCACTTTGCTCTGAACGACTGTAGGCCAGATCTAATCTGCTTCCTCCAAAATTAAATCCAATCCCAAGAGAAATAGCTTCCAGGTCCCCGATGGTTACACCATCCTGATAAGGGCTTCCTTCAAAGCGATAACCACCTCTGAGGCTTACATTGTCTATTCTGTATTCTCCTCCTATTCTGAAAGTGTCCACACCACCAAGCTGAGAGGCGATAAAGCTGTTCTCATCATTAAAACTGGGATCTAAAGTAGGGCGTAATTCAGCCTCAGACATGTCCTGGTATCCGTAGTCAAAGCTCAGGAGACCTTGTGGTCCGAAGATGATAGCCAAACTAGCATTTACCTTCCCGGGAGTTTTAATACGGTAGACATCAAAAAGGTTCACTACGTTAAAATCTATAAATCCGATCTCAGAATCTGCCAGATCCGAATTGATACGCTGAGAGGTATCATCTAATAACCGGTACCAGGTAGGAGATTGATAACTTCCACCTACACGTACATTCTCATTTAATTTAGCAATGGCGCCCAGGCTAAAAGAAAAACCCGAACCTTCTGTACGCAGGTAATTGTCAAAAGTCACAAATTGTATTTCCGAATTTGCATCATAACCGCCTTCAGTGAATTCGGTATATTGATCGAACAACACATTATGAAAGTTTAGAGAAGCTCCCAGAAATAAATTCTGTTGGTATTGCCCCGCAAAATTAAGAGTAAGTTTGCTGTTGTATCCATTAGTTCTCTGGAAATACTCCTGATTTACGGTATTGTAGAGCGCATTAGAGACGTATGCAGTATTGTTGTTGTCGTTTTCATCTACTGGGTCAATAACGCCACCATAATAGCCTAAAAAGGCCTGCTGTTCCCTAAAACCAAGATTACTTCCTATGTCGAGGTATGCGTCCTCTATAAATTCTCCGTCCTGCACTAAAAGAGGACCAAAAGGAACGCCTTGCGCAAAATTTAGAAAGTAGTTGTCTATACCCTGATCACTGTTGCCATTTGTGTATACCTCATTATCATAATTCTGGACCATATCATAATTTATGGCCAGGGCTACTTTTTGCCATGGGGAACTGGCATTTCTACTCTTAAAAACAAAAACGCCTCCAACCTGATTGAGATCGAATGAGTTGCGTTCTTCTGTGGAAAGTGTCCCGAAATACGAAGACTCATTGTTCTGATGAAAATTGGCTCCGGTAATTGTAAACAGGCTATTGGCAAAAACTGCCGATCCTGCCGGATTGATATTCAGGGCAGACATATCTCCGCCCAGAGCTCCAAAAGCACCACCCATTCCCTGGAATCGGGCTGTTCCCTGAAGGTTTTCACGACTGTATCTTAAAACGTCGTCTATATTTTGGGCACTTACGGCCAGACATGACAGTCCTACGATGAAAGTTAGAATTCTTTTCATTTTCCTACGATTTTAATGTTGAATGTAGAGGGATTATTAATTGTTTCTTCCGCCTCGACTGCCACCAGAGGATCTTCCTCCAGACGACCTTCCGCTCGATGACCTGCTGCCACCAGAACTTCGCACGCTTCCGGAACTCCTGGAACTACCAGAAGAACTTCTTACACTACCTGAGCTTCTGGAACTTCTTGAGCTTCCGGAACTTCTCACGTTGCCAGAGCTTCTGGAACTTCCGGAACTCCGGACGTTACCAGAACTTCTTGAAGACCCTGATGATCTCGGGGTACTGGATCTATAACTTCTGCTAGGGGCAGATGAACGCACCGCATTACCAGTATTTCTTCTATAGGTATTAGAACGGGCCGCCGGCG
>CBDUON010000214.1:0-3535 GCA_965368835.1 uncultured Eudoraea sp.
TCAGGTATTTCATCAACTATTTTTTTGGGTACACCAGATACTTTGTATATTGCTATCCTTTCAAAATTGAAACACACAAGCCTAACACCACCATTCTATGCACATCGCAGTTGCCGGAAACATTGGGGCAGGGAAAACCACCCTCACGCAATTACTATCAAAACACTATAAATGGGAAGCGCATTATGAAGATGTGGTAGACAATCCGTATCTGGATGATTTTTATACCCAGATGGAACGTTGGAGCTTTAACCTGCAGATATATTTCCTCAACAGCAGATATCGTCAAATTTTAAATATTCGTGAAAGTGGCAAGAATGTGATACAGGACAGGACCATCTATGAGGATGCCCATATTTTTGCACCTAACCTCCATGCCATGGGGCTTATGACCAACCGCGATTTTACAAACTACTCCAGTCTTTTTGATTTGATGGAAAGCCTGGTGCAACCGCCAGACCTGCTGATCTATTTAAGAAGCTCTATTCCCAATCTGGTTGAACAGATCCACAAGCGTGGAAGGGACTATGAGAATTCTATCTCCATAGACTATTTAAGCCGGTTGAACGAACGCTATGAGGCATGGGTTCACGGCTATGAAAAAGGAAATTTACTGGTGATAGATGTAGATAATCTCGACTTTGTAGACAACCCTGAGCACTTAGGGGAAGTGATCACCAAGATTGATGGTGAGATCAACGGCCTGTTTTAGAACTTCAGTAAAACTTATATAAAAAAAGACCCGTGAAAATTCACGGGTCTTTTTTATGGCTTGAGAAGTGAAGTATTAATTCTCTTCAACTTCTTTTTCAATGACCTTTTTGATCTTGATCTTAGTTCCATTTTCCTTTTGGTTCATGGCATCGATCTTAGCTTTTACTTCGTCCATGGTACCTGTAAAATTTTGCACGTTTTCCACTTTTTCACCGTCTTTGGTAGTAGTTGTAGTAACTGTTGCAGTCACCAGACCTTCTTCCATCTCTTCCATTTTTACTTGAACAAATTTCTCCTCAAGAACCTGAGTAAAACCTATTTCAGATTTATCAGCATTGTAAGCCGATATTGCGTCTGAAGACAAGGCGATACTTGGTGCAATTACCAGGGCAACAACCGACATTAATTTTAACAAGATGTTCAGGGAAGGTCCGCTAGTATCCTTAAATGGATCTCCTACGGTATCTCCTACTACAGCAGCCTTATGAGCGTCTGTTCCTTTACGGCCATCTGCTTCTATCATTTTCTTGGCGTTATCCCATGCACCTCCGGCGTTAGACTGGAAGATTGCCATAAGAACACCTGCAGAAGTTACACCGGCTAATAACCCACCTAACATTTCTGCTCCTCCTATAAATCCTACAGCTACAGGTACAGCGATGGCCAATAGACCAGGCAATACCATTTCTTTTATCGAAGCTTTTGTTGAGATATCAACACATTTATCATATTCTGCATAGCCATCAGCTGCATCAAAAATAGCTCTGTCTGCGGCAGAAGCCTTGGACATATCTGAATCGTGCTTACGCATTACTTCCAAAGCCGCTTTCAATTGAGGAATATCCCTGAACTGTCGACGAACTTCTTCTATCATAGCCATGGCTGCACGTCCTACGGCATTCATAGATAAGGCTGAAAATACAAATGGCAGCATGGCACCTACTAAGAGACCCGCCATAATTTGCGGTTTAGATACATCAATAGAGGATACGTTTGCTACTTTCATAAAGGCTGCAAATAAGGCAAGTGCAGTTAAAGCTGCAGAGGCAATTGCAAATCCTTTTCCAATAGCTGCTGTAGTGTTCCCAACAGCATCTAGTTTATCTGTACGTTCACGCACTTCTTTAGGCAATTCTGCCATCTCGGCAATTCCACCGGCGTTGTCTGAAATAGGTCCGTAGGCATCAACAGCTAACTGAATTCCCGTATTTGCCAACATCCCAACGGCTGCAATTGCGATACCGTAAAGTCCTGCAAAATGGTGAGAAACTAAAATAGCTGCCGCAATCAATAAGATTGGAACCGCTGTAGACATCATTCCAACACCTAAACCAGCAATAATGTTTGTGGCTGCTCCTGTTTCAGATTGTCTTACAATTGCACTTACCGGTTTTGTTCCGGTACCTGTATAATATTCTGTGATCTTTCCAACTCCTAATCCGGCTACTAGTCCGGCAATAGTGGCAAAAAATACTCCATTGGCAGTATAATCTACCCCGTTGTATACCCATTCTGCCGGGATCATTGATGTTATTATGAAAAAGGATGCGATGACCATTAGTCCGGCAGAGCCAAATTCTCCAAGATTTAAAGCTGTTTGTGGATTTCCACCTTCTTTTACTTTTACAAAGAAGGTTCCTATAATAGACATGATAATTCCTACGGCTGCCAATACCAATGGTAGATAAACGGCACCAAGGCCTCCAAATTCCGGGGTAATTATATAAGCTCCTAAAACCATGGTACCAATGATAGAACCTACGTACGATTCAAATAAATCGGCGCCCATCCCGGCAACATCTCCTACGTTATCCCCAACGTTATCTGCAATAGTAGCTGGATTCAAAGGGTGATCCTCAGGAATTCCTGCTTCTACCTTCCCTACTAAATCTGCTCCAACATCGGCTGCTTTGGTATAGATACCTCCACCCACACGGGCAAAAAGAGCAATAGAAGAAGCTCCTAATGAAAATCCGGATAATACATTCAATACTAAAGAAACATTGTCTGCCCCAGGCCACATTTCCTGGTAGATCATAAATAAGCTACTCAATCCTAATACTCCTAATCCTACAACTCCTAATCCCATTACTGAGCCACCTGCAAAAGCTACTTCCAGGGCTTTCCCCAAAGAAGTTTTGGCTGCCTGTGTAGTCCTGACATTTGCTTTGGTTGCTACTCGCATTCCTATAAATCCAGCTAAACCAGAACAAAAGGCACCTATTATAAATGAAAGGGCTACCATTCCGCTTGATCCGGCTTCATTTTCCCCTTTGAAATAGAGGAGAATTGCTACTGCAACAACAAAAATTGATAAAATTTTGTATTCGGCCTTTAAAAAAGACATCGCCCCATCGGCGATATTTTTGGCGATCCTCGCCATTTTAGCATCTCCAACTTCTTGTTTGGAGACCCACATATTTTTTAAGAAGACAAACAGCAAGGCTAGTATACCAAATGCCGGTAAAAGGGTTACGATTAGTTCCATATTGATTTGTTATTTATACAATTTTAACGGCTGCAAAAGTAGTAAAACGGTTTAGAATATAAAAGCACTAATTCACTATAAAGGTTGACGCCTTACACAAAGGGGGTAGAGCTATGCTTAAAAATTAAATCCGAAGGTCCCTGTAATACTAAAAGCCCTTGCATCCGGATTTTCCAGGTAGTTACCACGAAAGTTAAAATCGATCCTGAAGATCTTAAAGATATTACCTACTCCCAGGGAGTACTCCCAGTAGATCTTATCTGTAGGTGCCACCAGGGGAATATTGGTAGGGCTGTTTAAGGCTATATTCTCATCAGACAATTGGCCCCAAAC
>CBDUON010000215.1:0-3513 GCA_965368835.1 uncultured Eudoraea sp.
GGATCCCCAAAGGCATCGAGGTAATCATCCTGCAGTTGGAATGCTATCCCCAGATTGAGGCCAAAATCATAAATATCTTTTTGTGCAGATCCAGATGCACCTGCTATTAGAGCACCCATTTTCATTGATGCTCCAACAAGAACAGCTGTCTTGTATTCGATCATTTTAAGGTACTCAGCTACTTGAACATCTTCCCGGGATTCAAAATCCACATCGTACTGTTGTCCTTCACAAACCTCCATGGCGGTTTTACTAAAAAGCATGGTTACTTCTTTAAAGACAGGCGCCGAATACGATTCTAAGTACCGGTATGCTTCAATAAGCATGGCATCTCCGGAAAGGATCCCGGTATTGGCATCCCATTTTTGATGTACTGTGGTCTTACCACGTCTCAAAGGAGCCGCATCCATTATATCATCATGGATCAGGGAAAAATTATGAAAGAATTCCACCGCCATTGCCGCATCAAAAGCATCCTGATATCTCCCGCCAAAAAGTTCAGTGGTCAACAGAGTAAGCACAGGTCGAAGACGTTTACCCCCCAGCCCCAGTATATAATTCATGGGTTCATACAAGCTTGCAGGTTCTTTTAAAGTCACCCTGGAGGCGAGATGCTCATTGAATTTATCCTGATAGTATTCAACTGAATGCATGGCAAATTTTTTTCAAAAATAGGTGAATTCATTACAAGCTGCCTAATGATCCTGAAAATCTCAGCTTTAGATTGCTTTTAAGAATATGTTAAATAAATGTAAAACGTAGGAAACTTTATTTGTATTTAAAGTTTCCTGACCTATATTTGCCCCCTTATGAAAGAAAAAATACTCAATAAGGCCACTGATATGTTCCTGACGCTTGGATTCAAAAGCGTTACTATGGACGATCTTGCCCATGAAATGGGTATTTCCAAAAAGACCATCTATGCGCATTTTGAAAATAAAACGAAATTGGTGGAAACTTCCACTTTGGAGCTTTTTGAAGTGATCTCAAAAGGAATTGACGCCATTTGTAGCCTTCAGAAAAATCCCATTGAGGAATTATACGAGATCAAAAAGTTTGCTATGCGGCATTTGAAAGATGAGAAGGCCTCTCCTCAATATCAATTGCAAAAATATTACCCGCGTATCCATAAAACAATGCGTAAGAAACAATTTGAACTTATGCAAAATTGTGTCGTAGACAATCTTAAACGTGGGATGGAACTGGGTATCTATCGCTCTTCTCTAAATATAGATTTTATAGCCAGGATCTATTTT
The DNA here is from genome assembly GCA_965368835.1 of uncultured Eudoraea sp. Classification (GTDB taxonomy): domain Bacteria; phylum Bacteroidota; class Bacteroidia; order Flavobacteriales; family Flavobacteriaceae; genus Muriicola. The sequence goes on from CBDUON010000215.1 coordinate 1,257, forward strand.
AGCGGTGTAACCAGTATAAAGGATCATACACTATTTCCGGAAGAAGAATTTCCAATAATCCAACTTATGGATGATTATCTGGAATATCATCTTAGAGGGATCGTAACTCCGGAAGGTCGAAAAATATTAAATGAAATCATTCACTCTAATCACGAATAAATGAAAACATATCGTTTATTTCTAATTTTATTCACAGCATCATTCTTTGGTTTTTCTCAGGATGCGCCTTTAGGGTACACGCTTAATGAAGCCATTGCTTATGCTTTGGAAAACAATTACAGCGCACTCAACGCCGATCGCGATATCATAGATGCACAAAAACAAAAATGGGAGACCATTGCCTCAGGATTACCTCAGATCAGCGCAGACCTCAATTATCAAAATCAATTAAAACAACCCGTTTCCCTGGTCCCTGCTGAATTTTTCGGAGGTCAGCCGGGAGAGTTCCAGGCTATTGTTTTTGGACAGCCTCAACAGGCCAGTGCTACTGCAACAGTTCGTCAACAGATCTTCGACGGTTCTTATATAGTAGGGGTACAGGCAACAAAGGCCTTTTTAAGTTACAGCCGGAACAATAAGGAAAAAACACAGCAGGAAGTGCGTAAAGCTGTGGTAGAGGCTTATGGTAATGTACTTTTGGCAAAAGAATCTGTGACCATATTGCAAAAAAATCTGGATGCCCTGCAAAGCAACTTGTATGAAACCCAAAAACTCTTTGAGAATGGCCTGGTAGAAGAAGAGAATGTAGAACAATTACAGATTACTTATTCTACGGTAGAAAGCCAGTTGAAAAATGCCCAGCGTCTTCAAAAGATCACTCTTCAAATGCTCAATTTGGTCATGGGACTTCCTATTGAGGATGAAACTCAACTCAAGGAGGATCTCAACGACCTTGCCCAGGCCTATGTAGATCCTACTGCTATAGATACGCCATTTAGCATAGAGAATAACGTGGACTATAAATTGGTGAACAACCTTAATGAACAACGCTATTTTGAATTAAAACTGGCAAAAAGCAGGGCTCTTCCTACCTTGAATGCCTTTGCTAATTATGGTACTGCTGCCTTTAGCGATTCCTTCACCTTCCTGAATGGGGATCAGCAATGGTTCGATTCTTCTATTTTGGGATTCGACTTAAGTATTCCAATCTTTAGCTCATTAAAAAGAAGCGCCAGTACACAAAGAGCCAAAATAGCCCTGGAAAAAGCAAAAACTCAGTTAACAGAAACCCAAGAGAGCATAAGGTTACAATTGGAAAAGGCAAAAAGTGATTACCTCCTGGCCATAGAACAATATGCCACCACTCAACAGAATTTGAATTTAGCAGAACGCATAGAACAAAAAAATCAAATCAAATACAAGGAAGGGATTGCCTCAAGCTTTGAACTGAGACAGGCCCAAACACAATTATATGCGGCCCAGCAAGAGTATTTGCAATCCATGGTAGATGTTATCAATACCAAAACCGAATTAGAAGTAATTGCTAATAATTAGTATAAATTAAACTTATTTTCAAAATGAAAAATATCATAACTCTCTTCACCCTAATTCTACTGTTACTTTCCTGTGGTGGTGATAAGAATGTGTCAGTTGACACCCTAATAGCTAATGGAGATCTTATTGAACTTAGGTCCAAAAAGACTGCTATCACTACACAGCTAAAAGAATTAAATGAGCAGGTAAAAGCAATCGACTCAGTCATTGCTGTTTTGGATTCGGACACCAAATTACCTTTAGTGAGCACTTTTGAGGTCAACTCTCAAAACTTTCTGCATTTTCTTGAATTACAAGGTAATGTTGCTACCAAGCAAAATGTGTTGATATATCCGGAAATGGCCGGGAAACTTCAGCGTGTCTATGTGACCGAAGGTGATGTAGTAACTAAAGGACAACTCCTTGGTGTTATAGATGACGGAGGCATGGCCAGCCAACTGGAACAATTAAAAACGCAGGCAAGCCTTGCTGAAACAACTTTTGAAAGGCAAAAAAGACTTTGGGAGCAAAAAATTGGTTCAGAAATACAATTCCTGCAAGCTAAAACCAACTATGAAGCTACCATGAGTAGTGTACAACAAGCAGAGCGTCAATTGAGTAAATCTAATATTAGAGCTCCATTTTCAGGGATTATTGATGATGTAATTAAAGATCAGGGAACCGTGGTTTCTCCAGGTCCCGGTTCTGAAGTATTTCGGATCGTAAACCTGTCTAATATGTATATCACAGTAGACGTTCCTGAATCATACCTGGGCAGTATTAC
>CBDUON010000216.1:0-3486 GCA_965368835.1 uncultured Eudoraea sp.
GCTCCGGAAGTAGTGTCTCATAATATGGAAACCGTTAAGAGATTAACAAGAGAAGTGAGGATCCAAGCTAAATACGAGCGCAGTTTAGAGGTATTAAGATACCTCAAAGAAGCAGGCGTGAAAAGGACAAAATCTGGAATAATGTTGGGGCTGGGAGAACTTGAGGAAGAGGTAATAGACACCATGAGAGACCTCAGGGAAGCTAAGGTAGATGTAGTTACCATTGGGCAATACCTACAACCTTCTAAGAAACATTTGCCTGTAAAGGAGTTTATAACTCCCGAACAATTTAAAAAATACGAAACCCTGGGCTTAGAAATGGGCTTCAGGCATGTAGAAAGTGGTGCTCTGGTGCGTTCTTCTTATAAAGCACACAAGCATATACTTTAGCACACAAACGCTTATTTTTCCCGTCTTGTGTTAGGTTTATCCTGGACAGGGCGATATAATAGCCTATGAGAACTATAAATATTGGCATCAATGGTTTTGGTCGCATTGGCAGAACGCTATTTCGCCTTTTACAAGGTCATCCCTACATCAAAGTAACTGCTATAAATGACCTTGCTGACAGCAGAACCATGGCGCATTTGCTGAAGTACGACAGCATACATGGTCAATTTCAACAAGAAGTAAGTTTTGAGGAGAATGCAATTGTGGTCAACGGAGAGCTCATTTGCATGCAACATCAGGAACATCCAAAAGATATAGACTGGAAGGCAGGAAAGATAGACATTGTGGTAGAAGCTACCGGTAAATTCAGATCTAAGCCTTCCTTGGAATACCATTTAAAAAATGGCGCAAAAAAGGTGATCCTTTCAGTTCCTCCAACCGATGAGGACATTAAAATGATCGTATTTGGTGTTAATGATGATATTATAACCGCTACAGACCACATCATCTCCAATGCCTCCTGCACTACCAATAACGCGGCTCCAATGATCAAAGTATTGCATGACAACTGGGGAGTGGAACAGGCCTATATAACCACCGTACATTCTTACACTTCTGATCAGAGCCTGCATGACAGGCCGCATAGAGACCTGCGACGAGCCAGGGCAGCTAGCCAATCGATAATTCCTACAACAACGGGAGCAGCCAAAGCACTGACACGAATATTTCCCGATCTGGCCAATGTAATAGGAGGTTGCGGCATTCGGGTTCCTGTCCCAAATGGCTCATTGACAGACATTACGCTTAACTTAAAAAAAGATACTTCCATTCAGGAAATTAATGATACTTTTGAAAATGCTGCAGAAAATGAGCTAAAAAACGTACTTTTTTATACGAAAGACCCTATAGTTTCTATAGATATAAACAATAGTTATTATTCCTGTACGTTTGATTCTCAGATGACTTCTGTTCTTGGTAAAATGGTAAAGGTGATAGGATGGTATGACAATGAAACCGGATATAGTAGCAGAATTATTGATGTAATACAATTGTTGGAACATAAAAAGTACCTTTGATATTTTTAAAACCACAAAAGAAACGTATTCGATTATTAGTCCTTTTAGGGCTTTTTTGGTGTGTAAGCCCCTTGTGGTCACAAAATTCCGATTCTATAGACGAAAGGCTGTCACAATACTTCAAGGAATATACTACATACAAAAACGAGAATAAGATTGAGCAGGCATTTGACGTCCTTGATAAAGCGCGGCAATTAGCAGAAAGCAGTCTGGACGAAAAAGGAATTATAGATACATATCATCGCTTTGCCTTATTAAACCTGCAGCGGGGAGATAAGAATAATGCCGAGTTTTTCTTGGCACGCGCAGCCAAATTGCTTGAAGGTTATAATTCATATCCACGTGGAGAGGGGTTCTATAAATTTGTAGAAGCAAAACTTCTTTTTAGTTCTGATCTGAATTTTGCCGCTATGAGAAGATTAGCGGATGCAAAGACTCTGAGTAATGATCGTAACCTTCTAAACAACATGTTGTTGCTGGAGGGATATATTTTTATGAGCATTGAAGATTATGAAAAGGCAGTTGTTAGTTTTAATTCGCTTCTGGTTAACACAGATGATATTGAAAAAGCTTATTTAACAACCAGAGCCCATTTGGGTCTGGCAGACCTTTATATTCGCACCGAAAATTACGAGGAAAGTATAAAAAATGGCTTAAGTGCCATGGCACTTGCCAAAGCCAATAATTTTGGCCTTGAATTACTACAGGCCAATGAATATCTGGCCATAGCCAATGAATTACGGTCGAATTATAAACTGGCTCTTCAATACAAAGCAGATATTGTAAAAATTAAAGATTCCATCTTTACCCTCGAAAAAATAAAAGCTGAAACCAACAAGGCCGATAAATTGGCAATGGAGGAGGCCAAGACCGAGATCAACAGACAGGATCAACGAATTGAAGCCTTAAGTGAATCTGCCAACCGATCCGAAATTACGGCTATCCTTACCTCTGCATTCCTTACCATTATTTCTTTATTAGCAGTGTCGCTGTACAGGAACAATCAGATCAAATTAAAAACCAACGACCTGCTACAAACGAAAAATAAGGAATTACAGGCTGCAAGGGATGCAGCTGTACAGGCAATGGAAGCAAAGACCAATTTCTTGTCTACTGTCAGTCATGAACTGAGAACACCACTATACGCTGTTACCGGGCTCACTCACCTCCTACTCGAGGAAAATCCCAGTGAAAATCAGCGAGAACATCTGAAGTCCCTGAAATTTTCCGGAGACTATCTTTTAAATTTTATTAATGATATCTTACAGATCAACAAAATTGATGCTCATAAATTAGAACCTTCAAGCATTGATTTTTACCTCAAAAAGATCCTCAGTGAAGTGATCGATTCCTTACAACAAAGTGCCAAGGAAAATAAAACAAAAATTAAACTCGAATATGATGATGAGATTCCTCAGCATCTGATGAGTGACCCATTAAAACTATCTCAGATCTTTATCAATCTGATTGGCAACTCAATAAAGTTTACCAAGAATGGAACAGTGACCCTTATCACCAAATTGGTGAAAAAGGAAGAAGAAAATGTAACCATCTATTTTGAAGTAAAGGACACCGGTATAGGCATCTCCGAGGAACAGCAGCAACACATCTTTGACAGCTTTGAACAGGGCTCTATCCAGATAAACCGGGAATACGGCGGTACCGGATTAGGACTTACTATTGTCAAAAGTTTACTTGGGCTGTTCGACAGTAAAATTCATTTGAAAAGTGAGGAAGGCAAGGGAAGTTCATTTTACTTTGAATTAGTACTAAAATGCAAAGACAGTATCGTGGATGACATTCCGTTTGAATTAGAACAGAAAGAATACGACCTAAATGGTATGCACGTACTGGTGGTAGAAGACAACAAGATTAACCAGGTAATCACCAAGAAAATGCTCCTCAAGCGCGGAATAAGTTGTGATATAGCCGAGAACGGTTTGGAAGCCATAGATCAGGCAAACAGAAATCAGTTCGACGGAATTTTAATGGACATTCATATGCCGGGAATCAGCGGGGT
>CBDUON010000217.1:0-3482 GCA_965368835.1 uncultured Eudoraea sp.
ACCATGGCGTAGAGCAGGGAAAAAGGAAACGCTATTTTTCTCAGGAGTTGCATCGGAACGAAAATATAATATTTTATCTTTGAACCTTGGTATTTTTAGAATGATTGTACAAGAAGTTGCGGATATACTGGAAGAACTGGCTCCTTTGGGGAATGCCGAGGATTTCGACAACGTCGGTCTCCTGGTTGGCGACCCCAAGGCTCAGGTAACCGGAATATTGGTAACCCTGGACACTTTAGAAAATGTCGTGGATGAAGCCATCGCAATGAAATACAACCTCATTGTTAGTTTTCATCCTATTCTTTTTAAAGGACTTACGAAGATCACCGGAAAGAACTATGTAGAACGTGTCGTTATTAAAGCAATACAACACGGGATAAACATCTACAGTATGCACACTGCTCTAGACAACGTTGTTCAGGGCGTAAACGGAAGAATTTGTGAGGAGCTGGGTATTTTAGACCCCCGCATCCTAATTCCTAAATCAGATAGTTTACAAAAATTAACCACCTATGTCCCCAAGGCGGCATTAGAACAAGTAAAAGGGGCCCTCTTTGCAGCAGGTGGCGGGAGTATAGGGAACTATAGTCATTGCAGCTTTACCCTGGAAGGTACCGGGAGTTTCAGACCGGAAAGTGGAGCCCAGCCTGCGATGGGAAAACTGGGTGAAACTCATTTTGAAAAGGAAATACAAGTTCACATGACCTTTCCCAAAGCAGTTAAGAATCAACTTTTAAAAGCCTTGTTTAAGAGTCATCCATATGAGGAGGTAGCATACGAAATAACAACGCTAGATAATGAGCAGCAACATCTGGGCATGGGGATGATAGGAAGCTTGGCAGAACCCATGGAAGAGCTTGCTTTCTTTGAACACCTTAAAAAATGCATGAAAGTGCCTTGTATTAGGCATTCTGCCTTGCGCAATAAACCAGTTAAAAAAGTAGCTGTATTGGGAGGTAGTGGTGCTTTTGCCATCACGGCGGCCAAGGCTCAGGGAGCAGATGTTTTTGTAACTGCCGATGTAAAATACCATCAGTTCTTTGAGGCTGAAAATAAGATGATAATAGCTGATATAGGTCATTATGAATCAGAACAATACACAAAAAACCTATTGGTAGATTATCTTACAAAAAAAATCCCTAATTTTGCAGTCGCTTTATCAGAAAGCATAACCAATCCCATTAAGTATTATTAACATATGGCAGCAAAGAAAGAAGCTACGGTTGAGAATAAATTAAGAGCCCTCTACGATCTCCAACTAATTGATTCCAGGGTAGATGAGATCCGGAATGTTCGTGGTGAATTACCTTTAGAGGTAGAAGACCTTGAAGATGATGTGTTAGGTCTCAAAACAAGGATGGATAAGCTTAAAACAGATCTGGAGACCATCAATTACGAGATCACCGCCAAGAAAAATCTAATTGACGAGGCAAAGGTCCTTATCAAAAAATACGCTGAGCAACAGAAGAATGTGCGAAATAGTCGCGAATTCAATTCTCTTGCCAAAGAAGTGGAATTTCAGGAATTGGAAATTCAACTGGCTGAAAAAAATATAAAGGAATTCAAAGTTCAGATCGAGCAGAAAAAAGAGGTTATCGCAGAGACCAAAGAAAGGTTATCTGAAAGAGAATCTCATTTAAAGCACAAGAAAAGCGAACTAAACGCAATTCTTGCCGAAACTGAAAAAGAAGAAAAGGCACTTTTAAAGCAGTCTGATATTTACGAAAAGCAAATAGAAGAGCGTTTGGTAAAAGCTTATAAAAGAATACGTACCAACGTTAAAAACGGTCTTGCCGTTGTTGCTATCGAAAGAGGAGCTTCTGGTGGATCTTTCTTTACCATCCCGCCTCAGGTGCAGGTAGAAATTGCTTCCAGGAAAAAGATCATCACAGATGAGCATAGTGGTCGTATTTTGGTAGATCCGGCACTTGCAGAAGAAGAGCAGCAGAAAATGCACAAAATGTTCGATAAGATCTAGTAAGGTTCTTTAAAATATATTCAAAGCCATCTGTTTCAGATGGCTTTTTTTATACACATAAGGCATTGAAAAAATCACAGACAACTCTCATTGGTTGACTCTGATGCAGGAAATCATTAAACCTTAGGAGCCGGGGTCTTTTGAAGTAGTTGTAGTATGCGTTCCTCCACCTTTTTGCTATTCCATTGATCTTCAATATTAGGTAGCTTCATGATCTCCTGCATAATACGTTCCTGAAAATCTCCAATGGCCAGTGCTTCTGCATAGGCCCTGTGTGAAAACGTAACTCTGGAGTAGGTTGGCTCCCAGAGCGAAGGGTGTTTCTCCGCGAACCACTTTTCAATCCTCTTTTGCAATAAGAATGACGGATTAGCTGTTTTGCTGCTCATTTCAATAAAATTGCGATAGCTTAATTCTGCAATAGCGTCCGCATTGGGTTTTCGTTCCTGCTGAAATGTTTGAAAGATCTTTTCCCAATCATCACCAAACTTCGTCATAATGCGAGAGAGGGAATAAATATCTTCGAACCCTGCATTCATCCCCTGCCCATAAAAAGGCACTATAGCATGGGCCGAATCGCCAACCAAAGCAACTTTGTCCCAATAGGTCCATGGATAACATTTCATGGTGACCATGGCACTTGTAGGATTCTTGAAAAAATCTTCGGTCAGATTTTCAATATCCTGCATCACGTTGGGAAAATAGGTGGAAAAAAATACATTGGCCTGCTTTTTATTGGTGATCTTTTCAAAAGATACCTCGCCTTCAAAAGGGAGGAAAAGTGTGCAGGTAAAACTCCCGTCCAAGTTGGGCATAGCGATAAACATAAACTTGCCTCTGGGCCAGATATGAAAAGAGTGTTTATCTAATTTATGGGATCCATCCGGATTGGCCGGGATGGTTAGTTCTTTATATCCTACCTCCAAAAAATCCTGAGAATAATTAAATCTACTCCGTCGTTGCATTTTATGACGCACCCTGGAAAAAGCACCATCGCAGCCAAATACGATATCATGATGATAGGCTTTCCATTCGCTTTTCTCCGATTCTCCTGTATACAACGTTGCCGTAGGGAGATCTACATCCCAAACTTTTTCATTAAATCTAAATTCAACCCCTGCTTCTTCAGCCAGATCGATCATTTTACGATTCAATACGCCTCTTGAAATAGACCAGATGGCTTCTCCTTCTTTTCCGTACTTCTGATAATACTCGGGCTGATCCAGTACATGCATGGCACGTTTATTCAAAGGAATGGCGATCTTCTTTATCTGATCTTCTATTGCTACTTCCCGTAAGGCTTTCCAGCCACGGTCACTCATAGCCAAATTAATAGACCTGCCTGAAAATTCTATGGTGCGAATATCCGGTCGCCTGTCAAAAACAGTAATTTGATGTCCAAAACGTTGAAGGTAGATTGCCAGTAAAGAGCCCACTAGTCCAGATCCTACAATGGCAATGTTCTTTGGGCTTTGCGTCATGATTCTCGCTGCAGGATTTATTA
>CBDUON010000218.1:0-3482 GCA_965368835.1 uncultured Eudoraea sp.
GGCATGTACAACCTCACCGAATATATAATTAGTCCGGCGCAGGATCTTAATGATGATGATGTATTCTCCGAAAACTTGTTGGATGAATTAGACTGTCTTAACGCCAGCATTATTCTAAGGGAAGACCTTAGTTTTAGTTTATTTGCGGTTCAATTAGATTTTACCTCTATTACAAACGACCAATACGTCATCCGCTGTTCTTATAATACCACTACTACCGGCTCATGGGACCTTGTTAACAACCAGATTGTTCTCAGCCAGGGTATGGAGGGCCCTTTAACCCTGAATGGTTCGGTCTTAACACGTACAGAAGCTAAGAATTTACCCGATTTTCAGCGAATGGTCTTCCAAAAACAGTAAGAATTTCCCATTTTCTACGACAACCTATAACGATCTCTAGATCTGCGGGTTTAACGCCTTTATGTTAAGTTTTACAACTCAATTAACCCTTTCCTTTATCTTTGCCAAAAAAAATAATTGATGGAATTCATCTTACAACCATGGCCATGGTATGTTTCAGGGCCCTTGATTTCCCTGGTAATGATTACCCTGATCTATTTTGGTAAAACCTTCGGGATGTCTAGCAACCTGAGTACCTTATGCAGCATAGGGGGAGCGGGTAAATACGCATCTTTCTTTAAACCGGATTGGAAAGCACAACGCTGGAACCTTACAGTGGTTTTAGGGGCTGTTATAGGTGGTTTTATTGCAGTGACATTCTTGTCTGATGGTTCAGGCATTGATCTGAATCCGGCAACAATATCGGACCTCAATGAACTTGGGTTTAAAAATGCAGGTGCTACCCTGTTACCACCAGAACTCTATGATTGGAACGCAGTTTGGAGTCTTAAAGGCTTGCTTATACTAATCGGAGCAGGGTTTATAGTTGGTTTTGGAACGCGCTATGCCGGAGGCTGTACCTCTGGCCATGCCATTACCGGCCTAAGTAATTTGCAATGGCCATCATTAATAGCAACCATTGGTTTTTTTATTGGAGGCTTACTAATGATTCACGTTTTATTCCCTTTAATTTTCGCCTCATGAAGTTGTTGAAATTCTTATTTGTCGGAATATTTTTTGGGATCGTCCTGGTAAAATCTGAGGCAGTATCCTGGTACAGGATCTATGAAATGTTCAAGTTTCAATCCTTCCATATGTACGGAATAATTGGATCTGCTGTTATACTCGGAATTCTTGCCATTTGGGTGATGAAAAAAACGCAGCTAAAAAGCATTGAGAACGAAACCATCACAATACCGCCCAAGGATAAAGGCATGTTTCGCCTACTTATTGGAGGAACTATCTTTGGCTTGGGTTGGGCATTAGCGGGGGCCTGCCCCGGTCCCATGTATATCCTGGTTGGTACTGGAGTTTTTAGTATGCTGCTCGTTATTGGAGGAGCCATTCTTGGCACCTTTGTTTACGGTTTACTACATAATAAACTGCCCCATTAATTGCTGTTACATAGGCACTTCATCCAAAGGAAGAGAAACCTTGATCATACTGATCTCCCCTGTTCTCTTAAAGATCTTGGAACTTATCTCAGTATCTAGTGTTACCTCATCATTTCTCTTTAGGTCTCCATCCCTGAATAATATTTCTGTTCCTTTTTTGGATCCAAAAGTATAGATTACAGGGGTTTGACAATACGTAAACGCCAAAGAACCAGGGGTTAGAGAAATTGTCTGTTCTTCCTGATTCAGGTCTATATACGCAAATTCCTGATTCTCCTTAAGGATCTCTTCCTTCTGCAGTAAACCTGCTCCAAAAGAAAGCTTTCCATCACGGACCTCTACCCCTAATTCAGCCATACGGCTAAGAATATCTTCTTTTACCTGTCCTGTCATTCCGGGTTGCTGTGCTCCTTTGGTTGCAGGGGTATGAGAATATGGATCTGTTGGGAATGCCCCGTATAGTTCAGGGGATTTATGAACCCCGATACCCTCATTGATCTCGTGAAAATGTGTCATTAGACCTTGTACCACCTCTTTATTTGCTCCCTGTTCAATGGCACTCTTACAGCATTCCATCACCGCCAACAGCAATTTAGATACCATATGCCAGTAAATAGATCCCAGGCCTTCATACCCAAAAAAGGTGCCCGATCTTCCGGTGAACGACTTATGATCAAAGACTTCCTCAAATATATTCAGGATCAGTTCTTTTTCCTTGTTAACTAACTTAGAATTAGATTTTGTTTCCAGTTCTTCCAAGGCAAGTTTCAGATCTTTCGCATTGTTGAAATTTCCATTGAAATGGTATGCCCCTTCGGCATCCCGTTCTAAAATCTGCCGGTTATCTTCCTTTACCATTTGAGTAAGCAGTGCCGAGCTTTTAACGGCAGAAGCCGGTATCACATTCTTGTCCATAAAGCGTGGCAATTCTTTATTGGGGTACAGAATATAACTATACTGATCCTTTCGGTATAAGGCACTTTGCTTGAGATTGTCTAGCAGAGTAAGAGTATTCTCCGGACTTAAATAACCCGAACTGAGTACTGCTACCTGCCCTTCCAGCATTACATTTAAATAATCTACAGATGTTCCTTTTTTAGGCCCAATTTCGATGAGATTATAGGAATGATATAATTGGTCTTCACGTTTGTTGGCATCAATTGAATGTTCCAGATATGGCAACATGGTATCTGTAAATTGAAGCAGTTCGTTCTTTGATATGGAAGCTTTTCTTCCACTGTATCCTGAATTGTATATCTGTTCCCTGTAATCGCTGCCGGCCATCCCAAGTCCGTCCATGATCTGCAAGCGTTCATGGTCAGAGAAGGTCCCTTCGAGACTATTTTTATGGGTATCCAGGGTTAGTACTACTGATTTAAAGAATTGTATCAACTCCTCTGATACTTCCACCTTGTTAGTGGCATTCTTTTCTACGATCTGCCTGAATTTTACCAAAAACCTGCGCAGGTAATACAGGGTTACCATAGATACTCCATTCCCTACCAGGGCATTGTTGGCATCGTTCCATTCCGGTCTCTGTGTATTGAGCCAGATCCCGGCCTCCGGAATAAAATTGGAACACTTGGCCAGCATGGTAGCTAATAGTTTTTCCACCAGGTTTACATGGACCACTTTCCCATTTTGCCCTTGTAATAAAGCCCCGTCTGCACCAATTTTTTCTTTAAAACCGTTGATCTTATGATCCAGGTCATGGTCGAAAATTATGGTATCCTTGGGATCTGCCAGGGTATCGTAATAGCTTTTTATCTTATAAGGAACATTGGCGTATACAAACAACGACTGATCCCAATACTCGGCGAGCCTGGAAGGATAGTAATCTTCAATAAATTCGAGGAATTTCAACAGGTAAATGATCTGATGATCTCCCCAATAGCCTATATAGGACCATGGATCATTGGGTTCAATTACCTCCCAGTCGAATCCGCTTTTGGTGACGCGGTAGGGGTTATACCCTTCAAAAGTAGAGGCGTTTAAAAACTTGTGGATCATACTATCCATAAACTCAGG
>CBDUON010000219.1:0-3449 GCA_965368835.1 uncultured Eudoraea sp.
CCCTGTATGGTATAAAAAGAAGCCTGTTTATTATATCCTTTTCCATGTTCGCTGGCAATATCGCAGCTTTGCTTATGTTCCAGATAGGAATTTCTTTTAAAGAAGATATACGTTTTATAAGCCGTATAGTTCTCTTGTTTTAAGGTCTTTTCAAAATTGCGCTGATCTTTCCAATAATCCATCTCGTCTTCTTCCAGTGCAAAATTCAGGGATTGTTCCATTAGGGCATCTTCAATGGCCATATTTCGATAGAAACTGTTGACAGACTCTCCTCCCTCCTCTTCCTGAGCACGAAAGCCCCACGGAAGGCAGGTAATTAAAATGAGTAAGAGTGTTATACTACGTTTCATCGGTCCTAAATTATTACTCCGTTTGGGTCTTGGAAAATCGAAATAACAGGATAAAAAAGATAGCAAAACATCTCCTTTATTAAAAGAAAAAGGGGCAAAATGCCCCCTTTATCGACCAGATGTTACCTTCTATTGTTTTCCTAACATCAAAAGCTCATTACATTTGATCTCCGAGATAAATCGCTTTTCACCTTCCTTGTTCTCATACGATCTGTGAATCAATTTACCCTCTACGGCAACTTCGCTTCCTTTGTAAAGGAACTTTTCCACCACATCTGCCAGTTTGCCCCATACAACTATATTGTGCCATTGGGTATCCGTGACCTTTTCTCCTTTGGTGTTCCGGTAGGTCTCATTGGTCGCTATTGAAAATTTCGCGAGTTTACTACCACTGTCAAGATTTACTACTTCCGGGTCCTGCCCCAGGTTTCCAATCAACTGTACTTTGTTTTTAAGTGCATTCATCTTTACTAATTATTAAGGTTAAACAGTTAATACTATCGGTTACTATATCCGACAAGGCAAACATACCCCTCAAATACAGTATAGTTGGTTGTTACTTATTTATTTTCGTTTGTTATCGTTTGTAGTCGTTTACAAACTTTTAATTGTTCTTATCTCACCAGAGAATAAAGCCCCTATTGTTCCGCAGCATGGGTTTTCTTTTTATATTAGGGACTCTTTATAAAAATAGACGCTCACCATGAAAAAACTATGCACCCTTTTTATCCTTTTGATCAGTATTGTATCGGCACAAGCTCAAACTCCTCAAGACATGGCAAACGCCATAGAGAAGGAGGCGAATGAGAATTCTCAACTACCGCTTTTGGCACATGAACTTATGGATGTTATTGGCCCCAGACTGGTGGGGACCCCGCAAATGAAAAATGCACACGACTGGGCCGTGAAGACTTATGCCAAATGGGGAATTTCAGCTGAGAATGAGACATGGGGTACCTGGCGTGGTTGGGAACGTGGCATTACCCATATAGATATGATATCACCCCGAGTGGTATCTCTAACCGGCAGACAACTGGCCTGGAGCCCGGGTACTTCTTCTAAAGGAATTACTGCCGGACTAATCGCTATTCCCGATCTGGCAGATTCAATGGCCTTTAAAAATTGGGTGTCTAATGTAAAAGGAAAGTTTGTACTTGTTTCTATGCCTCAACCCACTGGCAGACCAGATTATAACTGGGAAGAATTTGCTACCCCGGAATCCTTTGAAAAAATGAAGAAGGAACGCGATGAACTGGAAGAAGCATGGAGCCAAAAGATCAGAGCTACCGGCTATAACAGCAGAAACATCAATGAGGCGCTTGAAGCAGCTGGTGCCGCAGGTATCATTCAATCTCGCTGGTCTAATGGTTTTGGAGCCAACAAGGTCTTTAGTGCCAATACCAAAAAAATTCCGGTGGTAGACCTTTCCCTGGAAGACTACGGCATGCTTTACCGTATGGTGGAACACGGAAGCAATCCGGTACTTAAAGTGGTGGCAGAATCTAAAGAATTGGGCAGGGTCCCTACTTTTAATACCATCGCAACTATACCTGGTACAGAATTTCCGGATGAGTACATTGTCCTTTCTGCCCATTTTGATTCCTGGGACGGAGGAACCGGCGCAACCGATAATGGTACAGGTACCATCACCATGATGGAAACCGCACGTATTCTGAAAAAATTATACCCAAATCCAAAACGCACCATCATCATTGGGTTATGGGGCAGTGAAGAACAAGGATTAAACGGCTCCCGTGCCTTTGTGGAAGACCGTCCTGAAGTAGTGGAAGGCCTGCAGGCCCTGTTCAATCAGGATAATGGTACAGGAAGGGTGGTAAACCTGTCCGGGCAAGGATTTTTAAATTCCTATGCCTATCTGGGTCGTTGGATGGAAACAGTTCCCGAAAGCATTACCAAACATATTGAAACCACATTTCCGGGAAATCCCGGTGGTGGTGGCTCAGACTATGCCTCCTTCGTAGCCGCAGGAGCTCCTGCATTTTCACTTAGCTCACTAAGCTGGAGTTACTGGAACTACACCTGGCATACCAATCTGGATACCTATGACAAGATCGTCTTTGATGATGTGCGGAACAATGTGATACTTACAGCCATCCTCACCTATATGGCCAGTGAAGATCCGGAAAAAACCTCCAGGGAAAAAGCGGTACTGTCTATCAATCCAAGGACCGGGGAAAGACGCAGTTGGCCCACTCCAAGGTCACCTACCCGGGAAGGAGGGAATTAAAACTAAACCAACATATTTATGAAACCAACCACTTTACTAACCATCTTATTGGCATTGCTGTTCCTGGGCTGCCGCAATGTCCCATCGCCAGGCGAAATAAGCACCACCCTTGCAGAAGCAAGTCCGGCAAGTGTTGGCGTATCTGCAGACCGCCTCGGGAAAATAGAGGCTATGCTACAGGATGCCGTAACTGCGGGAGATATCCCCGGGGCTGTGGCCCTTATCTCAAGAAATGGAAAGATCATTTTTCACAAATCTTTTGGGATGGCAGACAATGCCTCACAAAAAGAAATGACTAACGACGCTATTTTCAGAATAGCCTCCCAATCTAAAGCCATTACCGCTACTGCTGTAATGATATTATGGGAAGAAGGGAAATTTCGTTTAGACGATCCTATCTCAAAATACATTCCTGAATTTAAGGAGCCTCAGGTCCTTGCCTCCTTTAACGAGGCCGATAGTAGTTATACCACTACTCCGGCAGACAAAGAAATCAGTATACGGCATTTGCTGACACACACCTCAGGTCTTGGATATGGGGTCATAGACGGTGACCCCCGTATTAAAAAGATCTACGCCAAGGCCGGGGTAACCGATCTGTTCACCACAGAAAACATCAGTATTGAGGAAAGCATCAAAAAACTGGCCCCTCTCCCACTACACCATCATCCCGGTGAAAAATTTACCTATAGTGAAGGCCTGGATGTCATGGGTTACTTTATAGAAGTAATCTCTGGAATACCTTTCGATACCTTTTTGCGCACCCGCATTTTTGATCCATTGGGAATGGATGATACCTGGTTCTACCTCCCGGAAGAAAAAGCAGGCAGGCTGGTCTCCGTACAACAACC
>CBDUON010000220.1:0-3393 GCA_965368835.1 uncultured Eudoraea sp.
CTATCAGAAAGTACGGCAAAGGAATGGTATTGCAGTGCGTTGTAGTCAGAAAACCCCAAGGGCTTTAAAAACCTGACCAGGTCATGAGTTTTAACGTTTTTGTCATTTAACATATTACGCGTTCTGGGATGCGTTGACACAATGACGGGGTATTGATATTTTTCAGCTATTTTATTTAATGACCTTATGAGTCCATCAAAATTCTTAGGATTATTGATGTTTTCCTCCCTGTGGGAAGAGACAACAAAATATTTATGTTTTTCCAATTGCTGTGTCTTCAAAACTTTGGAGGCTTCTATTTTGGCAAGGAATTTATGTAACACTTCAAACATAGGGCTGCCTGTCTTAATTACCCTGTCTGGTGACAAACCTTCTCTTAATAGGTATTCCCTTGCAATATCGCTGTATGTTAGGTTGATATCAGCAACATGGTCTACTATTTTGCGATTCGTTTCTTCGGGCACGCGCTGGTCAAAACAGCGGTTTCCTGCTTCCATATGAAAAATGGGAATTTTCCGTTTTTTTGCAGGGATAGCGCATAGGCAAGAATTTGTGTCGCCCAGTACCAAAAAGGCGTCGGGATTTATTTTCTCCAGCACCGGATCTATAGCGATCAGGATTTTTCCTATGGTTTCCGACGCCGAGGCACCAGCTGCATTCAAAAAATAGTCCGGTTTTTTTATGCCCAGGTCCTCGAAGAAGATCTCATTTAGTTCGTAATCATAGTTCTGCCCGGTGTGTACCAGGGTATGATCTATAGCTTCATGGGCCTCAAGTGCTTGTAATACACAAGAAAGGCGTATAATCTCGGGTCTTGTACCCACAACGGTAAGAACTTTTAACTTTTCCAACTTATTATTTTTTGCGTTTAATAATTCTTAAACAGTTTCGAAATAGGTATCTGCATCTTGTTGATCATATGGTTCGTTGATCCAAAATAAGGTGATGAGTTCTTCATCTCCTATATTTTTTATATTATGCGTATACCAAATGGGCATATCTACATAGGCAGGTTCTTCCCCATCCAGTTTATAATTGATTACCCTGTCCGTACCTATTTTGCGTAATTGGATCAAAGCTTTTCCTTTTATAACAGCAAAGCGTTCGGCTTTTCGGGTATGAAAATGATTTCCTCTGGTAATTCCGGGTACTGTAGTAGAAAATGAAAATTGCCCACTTGTTTGTGTACGAGCTATCTCTACAAAACTTCCCCGATTATCTGTATGTTTAGTGTATTTAACCGGATAATGATTTTCCGGTATATAACAGCGAAACGTATTGAAAAGTGATTTTTCAAAGCTGTCTTCAAGATTTGGAAATATACCTTGCTCCATATAATCTTGTTTATAACGTATTAATAAATTCAATATTTCTGAAACCTTCTTTTTATGTGTTGGAACAATAGTAAGTTCATAACTGTTAAGCCCAATCTTTGTTGTTTCTGCCTTGTTATTTATTACGTCTATAAAGATCTGTACTAATTCATTAATATAAATAAGACCCACTTCACCATCGTTGAGTATGGCCGGTTCCTCATTATGTGCAACTTTATGACAAAATGTAGCCACTACCGAATTATAATTTGGTTTCCCGAAAGGGCCAAAAACATTAGGAATGGTTAAGGAAGTAAATCTGCTTCCCATTTTATTTGCCCAATCTGCTAAAAGTTGTTTCCCTTCTTTTTTTGACTTCCCATACAAATTGTCTTTGTTTTCCTGAGAGGAAGACGAGAATAGTATATGTGGTGTAACTTTTTGCCTGGTACATGCATTCACAAGCTTTGTAACCAGTTCTAAGTTTGTATTGTAAATAACTTGCGGATCTTCATGTCTGTTCATAGCAGCAAGATGCACTATAACCTCGCATTGGGATACAAATTTTTCCAGTTGCTCACTATCTGAGAAGTAAGCTCTGTCAAAAGGGACCAGGGAAACGGAGTCATCTAAAGAGAGGGTGGTATAGAGATGGTTGCCCACAAAACCGGCTTGTCCGGTAATTCCAATATTTTTCTTCATTTAATGCTGAATTAATTTACCACTTGGCCTTCCATGTCTCTATTGGGTACCGAAAATCATCATTTTTTGATTTATCCAGGCTAAAATTTGAAAACACTTGTAATCTGGAATTTTCTTCAGTAGCCTTAAAGCCGGTAGCATACCCCCCTGAAATTTCCAGGATCATTGTGTTTTTCGTATCTAATAAAACCCTTTCCGGAATCAATAGGGAAGAGGGTTTTTCAAAATTATCCATTTTTATCAAGTTAACAATAAAGCCACCTGCATTACAATAGAACCATTTTTTTTCTTTTTTATGTCCCTGCCAGGCTCTGATGGTATTCATATTGTTAGGTGCTATTTCATAGAATCTAACAATTGTGCCCATATCGAAGTCATTAAAAAAATTTAATACGCCTCTTTCATCAGAAAAACGCTCACCCTGGATAAGGTTATAATGCACCATCTAAAGATTTTCTTTGATATAATCCAAATTCAATAAGGTCTGTTTTAATTTTTCATTGGTAAGCTGGGTGGTGTTGTGCGAATGATAGTCTTCAATTGCACTAATATCCGTTTCACCTTGAGAGAAATAACGATTATAGTTCAGGTCTCTGTTGTCTGCAGGAATTCTATAGAATTCACCCATATCTTCTGCTTTTTGCATTTCCTCACGGGTACATAGCGTTTCGTACAGTTTTTCGCCATGACGTGTCCCTATTACCTTGATCTCATTGTCTGCCTTGAAAATGCTTTTAACTGCATTTGCCAGATCACCAATAGTACTGGCCGGCGCTTTATTAACGAATAGGTCACCCTGGTTTCCATGTTCAAAGGCAAAAAGCACTAAATCTACTGCATCCTCAAGAGACATCAAAAAACGTGTCATATTTGGATCAGTGACTGTCAATGGGGTCTTCTCTATTATTTGCCGTACAAATAATGGTATGACAGATCCCCTGGAAGCCATTACATTGCCATAGCGGGTTAAACAAACAATAGTATTGTCATCCTGAATATTCCGTGAAGCGGCTACTGCCACTTTTTCCATTAAAGCTTTGCTGATGCCCATCGCATTGATAGGGTAAGCAGCCTTATCCGTGCTCAGACAAATAACTCGTTTAACATTGTTGGCCACGGCGGCATCTATGGTGTTTTGTGTTCCAAAAACATTGGTCTTTGCAGCCTCTATGGGAAAAAATTCACAGGACGGAACTTGTTTTAAGGCAGCGGCATGAAATACATAATCTACACCCCGCATGGCTTTTGCTATGCTATTGTAATCTCTAACATCTCCAATGTAGAACTTAACTTTCTCGTTTTTAAGCTGGTTCCGCATATCATCCTGCTTTTTTTCATCCCTGCTAAAGATGCGGATCTCTTTTATATCTGTTGTTAA
>CBDUON010000221.1:0-3389 GCA_965368835.1 uncultured Eudoraea sp.
CGTGCGGTGAGTATAAAACCGATAGATGCCTTACGAGAAGAATAATAACTAACAACTTTAAATAACACAGTAAGAAGATGAACAAATACGTAAAATATGGACTAATTGCAGTCCTAGTCCTGGGAGCATTGTGGGCCGCGGCTTTCTTTATTAAATCAAATAGTAAAGGTGCTGTCACCTATGATACCAAGAACCCTTTTATTGCCAATATTGAAAAGAAAACGGTAGCCACAGGGAAAGTGATCCCTCAGGATGAAATTGAGATCAAGCCTCAAATATCCGGGATCATTGAAAAGATCTTTATGGAAGAAGGAGACCCTGTAAAAGCAGGTGATCTTATCGCCGTCATAAAAGTGGTTCCCAACGAGCAGTCTTTAAACTCTGCCAGAGGGCGGGTAAGAAATGCAGAGGCTTCATTAAACAATACTAAAATAGAGTACGATAGAAATAAAACCCTATTCGATAAAGGGGTGATCTCGAGCCAGGATTTTAACGCCCTTAAATTAAGGTATGACCAGGCAGTACTGGAGCTGGAGAATTCCAGGGCAGATTACCAGATCATCAGAATTGGTTCTGCCGGAGGATCTGCAAGTGCCAATACCAATATTAGAGCCACAGTAGATGGAACCATTTTAGAGATCCCGGTTGAAGTAGGGGATCAGGTTATTCAGAGTAACAACTTTAATGATGGAACAACCATAGCCACCATTGCAGACCTGAGTCAGATGATCTTTG
Organism: uncultured Eudoraea sp.; assembly: GCA_965368835.1. Classification (GTDB taxonomy): domain Bacteria; phylum Bacteroidota; class Bacteroidia; order Flavobacteriales; family Flavobacteriaceae; genus Muriicola. Next base: position 736 of record CBDUON010000221.1, read on the forward strand.
AAGGAAAAGTAGATGAAGGCGAAGTAGGAAAATTAAGGCTTGGAATGCCATTAGAAATTAGTTTAGGAGCTATCGAAAATCAAAAATTTGAGGCCTTACTTAAATTTATTGCTCCAAAAGGAGTGGAGGAAGCCGGTGCCGTGCAATTTAAAATTGAAGGCGATGTAAAGGTGAACGATTCTATCTTTATCAGGGCAGGATACAGTGCGAACGCCTCTCTTGTTCTCGAGAAAAGAGATAGCATTCTTGTTATTCCTGAAGCGCTCTTACAATTCGATAAGGAAACAGATAAGCCTTATGTTGAGCTCTCGGTGGGAGATCAGAAATTTGAACGAAAGGATATTGAAATAGGAATTTCCGACGGAGTAAACGTAGAAATTATTTCGGGTCTTACCGAAAGTGACAATGTGAAGATCTGGAATAAAACGGAGCCTATTAAAAAAGGTGAAGAAGAAGAGGAAGAATCTAACTCCTGATCCTAATAGCAAGTAATCAAAGAATAAGCAATCAAAAAACGAGACCATGAGATTTAAAATATCCATACTATTATTCCTTTTGTCAGTAGGAACCATTACTGCACAAATGAGAAAATGGACCCTGGAGGAATGTGTCACATTTGCAGTGGAAAATAACCTTACCATAGAGCAATTTGAACTAGACCTGGAGAATGCAAGAATAGATAAATCCGATGCTCTGGGGAATATGCTGCCCAGCTTAAATGCGCAGACGAGTACTACTGGTAGTACAGGACTTATCCTTGATCCTACCACCAATGGATTTGTTTCTGCAACCATTTTTTCGGCCAGTGCCAATGTTACTTCTAGTGTAACACTGTTTGACGGATTGAGAAATATTCACAGGATGAACAGGGCAAAACTCAATGAGGTTGCCAATCAATATCGATTAGATAATCTGGTAGATGACATCAGACTTAATGTTGCCAATAACTATTTGAGTGTTCTTTCTAATAAAGAATCTCTGAAGGTAGCAAAGGCTCAGTACGCTGTAACCGTCGAGGATCTTAAACGCACCAAAGAACTAGTAGAATCGGGTGTGGTACCAAGAGGTGATCTCTTAGAAGTAGAGGCAACAGCGGCTACTCAGGAGCAAACTATTGTCAATAATCAGAACCTGGTATTGTTATCAAGAATAGCACTTGCTCAACTCCTGCAGATCACGGATTATGAAAATTTTGATATCGCGGATGAAGAGTTTAATGTTCCGCCTTCAGATATACTTAAATATTCACCTAAAGTGATCTTTGACAAGGCCTTAACCTTTCGTAACGATATTAAGTTTTCCGAAACCGGTGTGGATCTGGCAGAAAAAGACCTGGAAATTTCTAAAGGGGCGGTATGGCCAACAATAGGTGCCTTTTTTAACTACAATACCAGATATTCTGATCAGACACGTGATCCGTTCACTGGTGAAAAAATTGCCTTTCAGGATCAGTTATGGATCAACGATGGGATCTCTTATGGAGCTCAGATGAACATCCCTATTTTCAATGGATTTAGTACACGAAATAATATAAGACGTTCTCAGATCAGTGTGGAACAGGCCAGGTTACAATTGGAACAGACCAAACTGGAACTCGAAACTACTATCAATCAGGCCTATGTGGATGTTGAGAATACAGCAAAAGCATACGAAGCTTCTCAAAAAACACTCGATGCTAGAAGGTTGGCCTATGAGTATACCAAAGATCGCTTTGAAGTAGGCTTAATGAACGCCTTCGATTTTAGTCAGGCTCAATCCAGAGTAGACAATGCCGAGGCCGAGGTAATTCGCAATAAATACAATTATATCTTTAGAATTAAGGTCCTGGAATTCTTCTATGGTCTTCCTATTGTTCTAAACTAAACTATCTTTGTGGCCTTATGGCCTTAATCTTACAGTTAGAAACAGCTTCAACAAATTGCTCCGTTTCCCTTGCCAGGGAAGGGGAGCTTTTGGCTAGTAAGGAACACAACAGTCCTTCATTTTCTCATTCGGAACAACTCCATCTTTTTATAAGTGATGTTTTAGAGGAAGCCGGAGTTACTCTACAGCAATTAAGTGCAATAGCCGTAAGTAAGGGTCCGGGCTCATACACCGGACTCAGAATAGGTGTTTCAGCAGCTAAAGGGCTGTGCTACGTCCTGGATATTCCATTGATTTCGACTCCAACTCTTAAGGGAATGGCTTTGCAAAAAGAGATAGATTCCGGGGTCATTATACCGATGTTAGATGCGAGAAGGATGGAAGTGTATGCTGCGGTTTTTGATGCATCTCATGCTGAGGTAGTACCTACCAAGGCAGTGATCATTGAACCCGATTCTTTTGCAGAATTTGCAGCAAAAGATAAGGTTACCCTCGTAGGGAGTGGCGCTGCAAAGTGCAAGGATGTACTTACACATCCCAACTTTTCTTTTGATGACTCTATTATCCCTTCCTCCAAGACAATGTCTATGGAGGCCTATAGAAAATTTCAGCAAGGATCGTTTGAGGATGTTGCGTATTTTGAACCCTACTATTTAAAGGATTTTATTCTTCAGCAGAAAAAGAAATGACTTGCTTTTCTATTGAATAAGAACAAGAATTTACCCTTTCTGATGTACATCTAGTTGTGGGAAAGGTATCTCAATACCTTCTTTGTCAAAACGAGCCTTGGT
>CBDUON010000222.1:0-3345 GCA_965368835.1 uncultured Eudoraea sp.
AACAGGGCCGCTGTCTGCAAACTGTTGTTTTAAATTATAGGAGGGCAGGAGGGTGTTGACGGGGTCATCTAGCCGCAGTTTGCCCTCATCATAGAGTTTCATGATGGCCACCGAGGTAAAGAGCTTGGATATAGAGCAGATACTACAGAGGGTCTCCGGGGTCATGGCTAGGTTTTGTTCCTTATTGGCCTTGCCGAAGGCCCCGGACCACAGTACTTTCTGGTCCTCAATGACAGCAGCGGAGATTCCTGGTAGTTGTTCGTAGTCTTTTTGGGCATCGAGCCATACATTCATCAGGGTAAAGGCTTCCGAATAGTCTTTGATGGTGTCCTGTGCCATTCCGGTGCAGAAGACAAAGGAGAAGGCAAGGAGGAGGAGTTGTTTTTTCATGGTGGTAGTGTGTTGGTTAATAGGATACAGAGAATATCCCTTCTAATGTAGATAAATCTTAAGGCTTTTCAAAGATCAGGCATCTTTTAGCTGTGGATTAGAAGAAAGAATGGGATTTCCGTGCATTTTGAAAAGAGGATCTCAGGATGAACGACCTCTTTTTTCGGTAAGCGGTTTTGGGGGTTGTGTACGTTCACCGATGTTTTTTTGCACTTTACCCAAGTTCTTGCCAGATACCGAAAAATAAGGGTTTTTCAGCGAACGACAACCGGGTGAGAGGTACATCGGTGCGTTTTATATATATAAAACGCAAGACATGAAAACGCTACTAACAATCATCTTTATCTTCTTTATCAGCTTCGCAGCTCAGGCTCAGGAAAACACTGCTGAGGTAAAAACAGAAACTGCCAAGAAAGAGATCGTTACTGAAACTGCTACTGAGAATAGCGTTGCTCGTCTTTATCGTTTTAAGAATAGCAGAATCAAAAAGGAATTGTCTTTTAAGACTTCTAAGAACACTGCTAAATTGGCTTAATCTTTTCCAGTTCCTTTTGCTTTCCAAAGGGACCAAATTAAATTAACAGGCAATAGGCATAATATTAGGAACAGGCATAGGGGAATAAAAAACATAAAGAAGACGTCAATATAGAAGTTAAACTCCCTGTTTTCCCAAAGGTAACGCTGAGGCCCTGTTAGTTTTTTGTAAAACAAAGGAAGGATCCAGATGCTAAAAGGGATTAGGATAGTGGTGAGCCAGTGTATCTTTATTAACCCAGCAGATAAGTGTACTCGCTGGTATATGACAAGCATATAAAAGAACCCGATAACCATTAAAATAATGGAAAATAGAAAATAATAATGTGATTTTGCTATCACGATGTAGGTGTCATGGATATTGATATCAAACGATTCCGTACCAGGAGTTTTTAGACCTATAAATAGCAGTATAGCAGCAGCAATAAAAAAGAAGAAATGCGGGTTACGAACCAGTCTTTTCATTTGCTTACGCCTTTGTCTCCCTTTTTCCTTTCCAAATGGCCCTGATCAGATTAACCGGATACACTATTTGTACTATCAGAGTGATTAAAGACAAGGCAAAGATCACCATACTTACAGAGGTATTGTGTTCCCAGTCGGCCACTACATTCTCAGAAGGCGGCAGCATCGCCCTGTAAAAAAGGGAAGCGATATAGATCCCCAGGGGACCTATAATAGAGATCACCACATGTATGGCATTTAAGCGGTAAGAAAGTGCCCTTTCCCTTCGATAGGCTGTCCAGTAGCCATAAGCCATGATAAAGCCAATAAGGGCAAACAGATGAAATCCAAAGGTATTAGAGATCACATAAGAAGTATCATACAGATCATAGGCCACCGCATTTGGCGGAATTAAAAATCCTATTAGTGCCATCAACAAACTTGCCGGGAGAAAAAAGTAATGGGGTTTTTTAAAAATGGTTTTCATTTACTAGTGCTTATCACTAAAATAGCCTTAAAATCGGAATATCCAATAATTTGTAATATTCAACAATCTTTAAACAGCTGCTATTCTATTGCCAAGGGTGGCCCTACAACCGACATATCATTGTCCTCAAAGATCTTTTTGATCTCTTCATTGGAAGGTTCATGGTCCAAGGCGGCCACGGAGAGAAAAAACTCTTCGAGTTTACCTGCCGGTTGTACAATTACATTCATTTTTCCAAGGGGAGATACCTGTGTCCAGGCGTGCGGAACCGTCCTGGGAAGAAAAATACTATCCCCTTTGGTGAGGGTATATGTATCCTCACCTACCCGAAAACGATATTCCCCTTCCATCACATAGAAAATTTCATCCTGGTAATGGTGTACATGCAGAGGTGTGCCTTTACCCATGGAGAGCGAAGTTTGTTCAAAAATGGCCAGGTCACCATTGGTGTCTGAGCCGGAAACTTTAACATCCAGGATATTATTGTTTACGCCCTGTAGTGCAATATGCCCGTGTAGCCTGCCTTCCCCTGCCGGGATCTTAAATCCTTTATCTGTTCTTTTGGTCTGTTTCTCACCGTTTGTAAACGCTAAGAATGGGAGAGAAGCAACCGCAACGGCAGTTGCCATAAAATGGTTTCTTTTCATTGGGTAACATAATTAGAGTGAATAATGAAAATGCTACCTCTGGTTAAGGTTATATCTAAGGTAGATCAAAAAACAATCCCTAATGAGGTAGTATGGATCTTTATTATAGGAGGAATTACTCCGATAAGGAACTCTTTTTTACGGTAAGCGGTTTTAGGGGTTGTGTACGTTCACCGATGAAATTTTGCACTTTACCCAGGTTCTTGCCAGATACCGAAAAATAAGGGTTTTTCAGCGAACGGCAACCGGGCAAACCCCCTCTCGTGGCGTTTTTATTATATAAAACGCACAACATGAAAGCTATCGTAACTTTACTTATTATTCTTCTTATCGGATTCGCAGCTCAGGCTCAGGAAACTACTGCTGAGGTAAAAACAGAAACTGCCAAGAAAGAGATCGTTACTGAAACTGCTACCGATAACAGTGTTGCTCGTTTATATCGTTTTAAGAATAGCAGAATTAAAAAGGAATTGTCTTTTAAGACTTCTAAGAACTCTGCTAAATTGGCTTAAGTTTTTAAAAGGTCTCGCTTCTCGACTACGCTCGAAGTGACCGCTCGCCCTGATAGTTTTTTGTCCAATCGAGCGGAGTTCCAAAAGAAGATTCTTTAATACTACTATCCATGTCATATCGAGCGGAGTCCAAAAGTAATTTTCTTCCATACCGCAAAGTTTGTCATATCGAGCGGAGTCCAAAAGTAATTTTCTTCCATACCGCAAAGTTTGTCATATCGAGCGGAGTCCAAAAGTAATTTTCTTCCATACCGCAAAGTTTGTCATATCGAGCGGAGTCCAAAAGTAATTTTCTTCCATACCGCAAAGTTTGTCATATCGAGCGGAGTCC
>CBDUON010000223.1:0-3312 GCA_965368835.1 uncultured Eudoraea sp.
TAAATAAATTGAAAGCCACTAAAAAAGCTAACGAATCTGAAAATAAAAATGTAATGCCTCAAAAAGATACAATCAGTTTTGAAGAATTCTCTAAGATAGATATGCGTGTAGGGACCATCCTGGAGGCAGAAAAAATGCCTAAGACTAAAAAACTAATGGTTCTGAAAGTAGATACGGGGATCGATGTTAGAACCATTGTCTCCGGAATCGCGGAGAGTTTTACTCCCGAAGAGATCGTTGGAAAAAAGGTGACCGTATTGGTAAACCTGGCGCCAAGACCCCTGCGAGGCGTTGAAAGTAATGGAATGATCCTTATGACGGAAAATGAGGAAGGGAAACTTATATTTCTTAATCCGGACAATTCTGAGGTGGGCAATGGCGCCACTATCAACTAGGGTTGACCCAAAATAATACTTCAAGAGAAAAGTAAACTCAAAAATTTTTATTTTTTGTAGGATTCCTCTTTCTTTGAGTTTTTAATATTAAATACTGTACATGAAGTTCTTTTCTTTTTTAATTGCCCTCCTTTTTCTTAATACTTTTCAAGCCCAAAATTCCTCAGCTAACGATCAAATACTCTTGAGTTTTGAAGCCTATTCTGAGCTACCCAGAGAAGTTGTATTTGTACATCTTAACAAATCGGTTTTTATCAAAGGTGAAAATATAGGTTACAAGGCCTATGTTCTGGATAAGGACACCAAGAAACGTTCCCTGGAAACAAAAAATTTGTATTGTACCGTTTTGGATGATCAAAAGAAGGTGGTTATAAAACAACTCATCAGAATAGAGAATGGGGTTGGAAGTGGTCTGATTAAAGTAGATAGTCTGTTCACAACAGGCACTTACCATTTCCAATCCTACACCAATTGGATGCGGAACTTCTCAGAGCCCAATTATTTTGAACAAACGCTTACAATCATAGATCCCGAAGAAACAACCGAAATAAAAGCTGAAGCTAAAAAATTGATTGTAGACGCACAATTCTTGCCAGAAAGCGGGCACGCTCTTACCGGTGTAAATTCCATTTTTGGAGTGATCATTAGGGATGATAAAGGCTTTGGTTTTCCTTTCTTGGAGGGAAAAGTGGAAGACCCTAACGGCAAGGTGGTTGCCTCCTTTAAACTTAACTCTTTTGGGGTTGGAAGATTTGCATTGATCCCTAAGGAAGGGATCAACTACCATGCTGTCTTTACTATCAATAATGAAAATTTTAAAATTCCCATTGGTTACATAGAAAAGCAAGGGATAACCTGTACTATACAAGATCTCAGAGATAAGGTAGGTCTTATTTTAAATGCCAAATTAAATGTCCCCGCGCAGCGGGAGCAAAATTTTATGCTTACTCTACATAATGGAGATAGTATAAAGGCAGTAGATATTTCATTTGCTGAAGCTCCTCAGGCAATTAAGGTATTCCCAAAAGAAGATCTGTATCCCGGGATCAATGTATTTACGCTATTCGATAGTTCGGGAACTCCGGTTTTGGAACGACTTTATTTTAACCATCAGGGGGTGGCCATCCACAAGGCAACGGACCCTTCCATAGAATTCGTCAGTGATTCTGTACAGCTAACTTTTTCAGTGAAAGGCTTAGATCCAAAGTATTACAATACATTAAGTGTATCCGTGCTGCCAACGACTACCGAAACCTATAAGGCGCATCACAATCTGCCTTCCTACACTCTTTTAAACCCTTATGTGAAAGGTCCGGTGGAAAATGCCTCCTATTACTTTACGGAGCGGACTCCCAGAAAGGCATATGAACTAGATAATTTACTTATTACCCAAGGCTGGAGCAGTTATCAATGGAATACTGTACTTACTACCCCACCAAAGTATTTATATGATTTTGAAAAGGGGATCAGCTATACTGTAACATTGAATTCCAAAAAAAGTAATGACTTTTTTATATCTCCAACAGTCAATAATGAAGCTGAATTTATTACGCTTGAAGAAGACCAAAAATTATTTTCAAAAGATAATTTCTTTCCTATTAGTGATGAAAAATTAGGAATAGCAGAGATTGGCAAAAATGGACAATGGACACAACCTAAGATCTTTGTTCAGTTTAAACCAACTTTTATTCCCCCCTTTGGAGTAAACAAGGTGTCTGTATTAGAAAACAAAATGGAGCAACTTTTAAAAGAATCTGATGATCCCGCGGAGACTTTTGAAGGTTTTTATAAAGTACAGATGCTGGATGAGGTTGTACTCCTTGAGGAAAGTAAAGCAAAAAGAATCGAAAAACTTAGCAACAGCACCGTGGGGAGAGTTGAAGTCTTTGACGAAGATGACTGGCGACGAAATATGACCTTGGGCACCTACCTGAGTGGGCAAGGCTATGCGGTGGATGAATCTAATGGCACTTTCGATATTGCTACTCGGAATGCTAATAGTTTTAACAACAATACTCCCCTCATCTATCTGGATGGTGTGTTACTCAGCAACTTTAGTGTACTATACAGGTACTCTTTAGACATTGTAGATTACATTGAAATAAACAAATCTGGCGTAGGGGGTGGAATCCGAGGCGGCGGCGGCATTATCAAAATTGTGACAGATCCCTCTCGCGCCGCAAAAACCCAGGGCGGGCAAAGTTTAACCACCTATGATATACCACTGACCTTCTCCTCGGACAAACGATTCTATAACCCCATGTACAATTCATATACCGGTACCTTTTTCAACACTTTCGGGGCCGTAGACTGGCATCCAAATGTCATCATAGATACCAACGGAAAAGGCCGGTTTACTTTTCTTAATTACGGACTTCCTGCTGTAAAACTATTTATTGAAGGGATAGTGAATGATGATGAATTTGTATCAGATGTCAAGGAAGTGAAACTCCAATAAAAGTGCTAAAAATAGCCTTTCATCCTGTTTACAAACATCCCTTGCCAGAAGGGCACAGGTTCCCCATGATAAAATATGAGCTTTTACCACAGCAATTGTTATATGAAGGTACCTGCAGTCCGGAACATTTTTTTGAACCAACCATCCCCAATGACAAACATATCCTGGCTGTCCATGATCCTGACTATTATTACGATCTGCTCAATATTAAAATTCCGCCGAAAGAAGCCAGAAAAATTGGTTTTCCGCTAAGTGAGATCCTGGTAGAACGAGAACGCACTATAGCCGATGGGACCATGAAAGCATGTGACTTTGCCTTGAAATACGGTATTGCCATGAATATTGCCGGAGGCACACACCATGCGTATTCCAACAGAGGGGAGGCCTTTTGCATGTTGAATGACCAGGCAATAGGTGCACGGTATTTACAAGCTCAGGGGAAGGTGAAAAAAATTCTGA
>CBDUON010000224.1:0-3304 GCA_965368835.1 uncultured Eudoraea sp.
CCTATAACTTTAGAAGGGTGTTGCACATTAATGGTACCATGGTCTGTGGTAATGATGAGTTTCATCCCCAGTGTCCTGGCTTTTTGGAGGATCTCCAGCAAAGGGGAATTCTTAAACCAACTAACCGTTAAGGACCTGTACGCCTTGTCATTAGAGGCCAGTTCCTTAATTACATCCATCTCTGTTTTTGCATGGGAAAGCATGTCCACAAAATTGTAAACGATCACCGTTAGATCGTTCTTCTTTTGCGTATTAAAATTTTGAACCAGATTCCGCCCCTGTTTTAAGCTGCTTATCTTATGGTACTCCCATTCCAGATCTAGCCCAAGCCTTGCCAACTGCGTCTCTAAAAACTTGTCTTCAAACAGATTCTTCCCGCCCTCATCCGTATCATTCTTCCACCAATTGGGATATTTCTTTTCCATGTCCAGGGGTGTTAGTCCGGAAAAAATTGCATTACGCGCATATTGGGTGGCGGTGGGTAAAATGCTGTAGTAGGGCCGTTCCTTGGTTTTTTTGTAAAAAGGGGCAAGGACATCTTCAAAGGAGATCCATTGGTCGTATCGCAAATTATCGATCACCACAAGTAAGGTGGGCTGTTCTTTTAATTCTGGTTTTATCCATTGTTGAAATAGGGTATGAGACATTACCGGGCCATCGTCATCGGCAAACCAGGAGGCATAATTCTTATCTACAAACTTCCCAAAATGATTATTGGCCTCTGTCTTTTGAGATTCCAATATTTCAAACATCCCGGAATCTTCTATCTCCTCTAACCGCAATTCCCAGGAGATCAGTTTTTTATAAAGCTCTGCCCATTCTTCATAGGTATTCACCATGGAAAGGTCCATCGATATTTTCCGAAATTCTTGCTGGTAATTAGATGTGGTCTTTTCAGAGATCAGTCGGGAATGGTCCAGCGTCTTCTTTAAAGCAAGGAGTATTTGGTTTGGATTTACGGGCTTAATAAGGTAATCGGCTATTTTAGACCCTATGGCCTCTTCCATTATAAACTCTTCCTCGCTTCGGGTAATCATCACCACCGGCAGGGTAGGTTGCAGGTTTTTTATCTCCGTTAAGGTCTCCAGACCAGAGAGTCCGGGCATGTTCTCGTCCAGGAAAACAATATCGAATCTGCTCTTTTCTATCTCCTCCAGGGCTTCTTGTCCGCTCTTGCAGGTTACCACTGAATAATTTTTGTCTTCCAGAAAAAGGATATGGGGTTTTAACATATCTATCTCGTCATCTACCCACAGTATTGTAATCTTGTTCATTTAGTCCGTATATTTACCCCTTAAAGTATGAAACATTGGCCACCACCAGGAAGCTAAAGCTATTTAATGATCCAATTTACGGATTTATTAGAATTCCCAACACAGAACTATTCCAACTAATAGCCCATCCTTATTTTCAGCGATTGCGGAGAATTTCTCAAATGGGACTATCTTATTTGGTTTTTCCGGGCGCACATCATACAAGGTTTCATCATGCCCTGGGAAGTATGCATCTTATGCAGCAGGCCATTCAAGTGCTTCGTTATAAGGACGTTGAGATTACTGAGGAAGAGGCAGATGGTCTTTTAACGGCCATACTTCTCCATGATATTGGTCACGGTCCTTTCTCCCATGCCATGGAACACAGTCTTGTAGATGGCATAGGTCATGAGCATATTTCGCTCTTATTTATGCAAAGTCTTAATCAGCAGTTTAACGGAAGTTTAACGTTGGCCATTGAAATTTTTAAAGGCAGCTATCCCAAAAAGTTCCTGAATCAGTTAGTATCTAGTCAGCTGGATATGGATAGACTAGATTATCTCAAAAGAGACAGCTTTTATACCGGAGTTGCAGAGGGGAACATAAATTCGGAACGCTTAATCACTATGCTTAACGTTGTAGACGGCGAATTGGTGATAGAAGAAAAAGGCATTTACTCCGTAGAGAAATTTCTAATTGCCAGGAGATTTATGTACTGGCAGGTTTACCTGCACAAGACGGGCATTGTGGCAGAACAACTTTTGATACGTGTCTTGCGAAGAGCCAGAGAATTAAGTGCACAAGAAGTGGTAATTGAGGCCAGTGATGCCTTGTTGTTTTTTCTAAAAAATACGGTTAGGAAGGATACTATAACCCATGACATCCTTTTAAAATTTTCGGCCCTGGATGACATCGATATTTTGGCTGCCCTTAAAAAATGGCAGCATCACGATGATTTTATTTTATCGAGCCTAAGCAAAATGATCTTGCATCGGGAGTTGTTACAGGTTAAGATCAAAAAGAATGCTATTGCGCCTCAAAGAATTCTTAAGCAACTGAAGGAGTGTGCCGCAACATATAATCTAACAGAGGAAGAGGCACGGTATTTTGTATTTACCGGAACTATAGCAAACACTGCGTATAATAAGGATGAGGAGAACATCAACATCCTAATGGGGAACTCAAAGATCATTGATGTAGCGAAGGCATCAGATCATCTAAATTTAAAAGCATTGACTAAAACGGTTACGAAGCATTATATCTGTTATCCCAAGAAAAGCGTTTCGTAATTTTTCTTACTTTTGTCCGACCGTAACCTAAGACAAAAATCAACTCTTGAAATTCACAGCCAGTCAGATCGCAGGTATATTAGAGGGCGAGGTGCACGGTAACCCCGAGATCTCGGTGCACAAGCTGGCGAAGATAGAAGAAGGAGTTAAAGGATCTCTGACCTTTTTAGCGAATCCGAAATACACCCACTACATCTATAGCACCGAAGCCTCTATAACTATAGTTAACAGAGATTTTAAGCCGGAACAACAATTAAATACTACCCTGATAAAGGTAGACGATGCCTATAAGTCGTTCTCTAAGTTGCTTGAATACTACAATCAGGTTAAGAACAACAAAACAGGGATTGAAGAGCCGGTTTTTCTTTCAGAGACCGCCACCTATGGCTCCGACTTTTATATGGGGTCTTTTTCCTATATCGGGAACAATGTGACCATAGGGAATAATGTAAAAATATTTCCCAACGTATATATTGGGGATAACGTTTCCTTAGGGGATGATGTAATCATATATTCTGGTGCTAAGATCTATTCAGAATCGGTTATTGGTAATGGATGTGTTATTCACAGTGCTGTTATTATTGGGGCAGACGGTTTTGGTTTTACCCCTAATTCGGAGGGCGAGTATACCAAGGTGCCTCAAACCGGAAATGTAATTCTGTATGAAAATGTGGAAATAGGAGCAGGGACAACCATAGACAGGGCAACCCTGGGTTCTACTGTGCTCCACAAAGGTGTAAAATTAGATAACCAGATCCATAT
>CBDUON010000225.1:0-3302 GCA_965368835.1 uncultured Eudoraea sp.
TTACCAGCCAGAAATCGAATTGTTTTAAATATCGCAGGCCTCCGTGGATAAGCTTAGTGGATTTGCTACTAGTCCCGGAAGCAAAATCGCCCTTCTCCAATAACAGTACTTTTAAGCCGCGAGAGGCTGCATCGAGAGCTATCCCACCACCTGTAATTCCTCCTCCAATGACTATGATATCAAAATGTTCTTTGGTAATTTTATTGACCGTAGCCGCTCGGTTCAGATTAGAAAAAGGAATTGATTTTTTCATAAGAAATCCTATTGTCATTTAAGGTTCACCAAATTCGTATTCTCTCTCCACCAGGCAAATACGTAATTTATACCATTGATACCATAGTTCCTTTCCTTTCTTCTGAGCAATAAGATGTTCGCTATTGTTCTTCCATTGTGTGATAGCCTCCAGACTTTCCCAGTAACTTACACTGATCCCCATTGCACTTCTGGCAGTTTCAAAGCCAAGAAACCCTACTTGTTTGGCTGCCAGAGACTCCATCTTTTTGGCCATCTCCTCATACCCATGATCACCTTCTTTCCTCAGGGTGGTAAAGATCACCGCATAGTATGGGGGTTGCCTTTTCATTGTATATATTCTTTTTCCAGGAAGTAGCCTACAATAGCTTCCTTCATTAAGACCGATTGTTCTCCTGCCTTTAATGGAGGCAAGGCTTCTTTTATGATGTAATGAGGCCAGCCGTGCTCATCGAAGAATTCAAACTCGTAATATCCATAAGGCTCCAACAATCTACAGATAGCAATATGCATCAGATTGATCTTTTCATCCTTTTTGTACTTCTTGTGGTACTGCCCCAGTTCCTGTACCCCTACCAGGTAAATAATAGCATCGAGGTCTAGCCGGTCCCCATCTGCAAATTGAGAAGATAGTTTTTGAACCAAAAGTTCCCATTGTTCCTTAAGTATATTATCTCTGGCCATTTATTCTCTTTTGCAACAGTATAAATTGATGAATAACTGAAGGAGTAAAGGTACAAATCAAAGTTCTATATTTGTACAAAACACCAGCTTGTGAGTTTTATTGATATTGTTCTGGGCTTATTACTTCTTTATGGTCTGTTTAAAGGGGTGAAGAACGGTCTGGTTGTAGAACTTGCATCTATCCTGGCACTTATAGCCGGCTTATACGGGGCCATTCATTTTTCCTATATCGTTGGAAATTACCTGGCAATTCATTGGGATTGGAATGAGCGTACCATGAGTCTCCTTTCCTTTATAATCACCTTTTTTATTATTGTAATTGTGGTGGTCATGGCCGGAAAATTGCTGACAAAAATTGCTGAGTTTGCCTTGTTGGGCTTGCTTAATAAAATTGCGGGCGGACTTTTCGGTGCCCTGAAAGTAGCAATCATTTTGGGTGCGCTTTTGATCTTCATGGAGAGTGTCAATAAAAATCTCAAACTCATCAATGAGGATACCAAATCCGAATCAGTGCTTTACGAACCCATTCGTAATATTGGAGATCTTGTCTTTAGTACTGTAATTAAATCGGATCCTGATGAGGATGTTGATTCAGAATAACCCTATTTAGATTTTTCAGTTTTATGAACCTGAGATACCAATCAAAATAAGCAGAACATGCCTGAGGTGCATTTCATCGAATAAATCGTTCATTTAGGAGTATCCTTAAATCATTTTTAGTATTATTACAGACTTCGAACTTTTGTTTTGGAGTAAACGAGAACTCCCACTTCTTCCCTACCTACTTGCGAGTAACACTATATGAGAAGAAGTCTGCATACAGCTTTCCTGGCTTTAGGTATTCTATTGATAGTTTCTTGTACCAAAGAATCTATAAATAGTGAAGACATTCCTGTGGCCGTAAATGCCGTAGCTGTTGAACAGGAACTACTCAATATTGTGAATACCCACAGAAATGCACTTGGTGCCACTCCTTTAGAATTTAGTGCCCTCGCCTACGAGCATGCTAATCTTCATACAGATTACATGATCTCTAAAGGCACTATTAGTCATGATAATTTTAGCTCCCGGGCTTCAAAGATTGCTGCTGAGACCAATGCCAAACAAATAGCGGAGAATGTAGCTATGGACTATCCTACAGCTGCGGCAGCTTTTCAGGGTTGGTTAGACAGTCCCAATCACAAAGACACTATGGAAGCCGATTTTACCCACACTGCCATAAGTGTGAAAATAAATGCAGCTGGGGACTATTTCTATACACAGCTCTTCTTCAAGTAGCGGTGAGAATGCCATTTACTTTTCTTATTTTTGAGTAGCAACAATTTCATTAGCCTTTCTGATATTTAAAATTATAGTATGGCCATACAACCCCCATTTAATCTTACTCAATGGATTGCAGAAAACCGAGATTTACTTAAACCTCCGGTTGGAAACAAAAACCTGTACAAAGATGCAGGCGACTATATCGTTATGATAGTAGCTGGTCCAAATGCGCGCAAAGACTATCACTACAACGAGACCGAAGAACTTTTTTATCAATTAGAAGGAAACATTGAAGTGTTTGTGCAAGAGGAAGGTGAGAAAAAAACTATGAAACTGGGGCCAGGGGACATGTATCTGCATCCGGCGAAAGTACCCCATTCTCCTGTTAGGCATGCCGGGTCCATAGGCCTTGTGATTGAACGAAAGCGCACCGACCACAAGGCAAAAGACGGATTGCTTTGGTTTTGTGACAACTGTAATCACAAATTGTACGAGGTATATTTTCCTCTCGAAGATATTGAACAGGATTTTTTAAAACACTTCGAACATTTTTATGGCTCTAAGTCTTTAAGAACCTGTGACAACTGCGGAACCGTTATGAAAGCAGATCCAAAGTTTGTGGCAGAAAAAAGTTAATTTAAATTGTTGGCAAATGGCAGTGACTATCAAGATCCTTATTGGACTAACAGCATTCCTTCATCTATATTTCCTATGGCTCGAAATGTTTGCATGGACCAGCAGGGCGCCTAAGGTTTTCAGGGGATTTCCAAAAGATCTATTTGAACCCACCAAAGCACTGGCAGCCAACCAAGGATTGTATAATGGCTTTCTTGCCGCAGGATTGATCTGGACCTTTTTTATAGAGGATGATCACTGGCGTTTCTATATATCCATCTTCTTCCTTAGCTGCGTGATAATCGCAGGCATTTATGGTGCCTTTACCGTGTCTAAAAAGATCTTTTTTGTCCAGGCACTTCCGGCGCTTATTGCATTGGTACTTTTGCATTTTTAACAGGTTTTCTTTACAACGGAATTATGAGAATCTCACCGGCAAGATTCGAAATATTCGTAGCTTTGCCAGACAAGGTTATAATCATTTTAAA
>CBDUON010000226.1:0-3300 GCA_965368835.1 uncultured Eudoraea sp.
TCCAAAGAGCATCAGGAGAATTGTGTCGCCTTTTTACACAAACAACTTTTTGAAACACAAGATTGGTTAATTAACCCAGATCTTTTTGCAAAAATTGAATATTCCGGTTCTGTTGAAAGAATACGGGCATTGCAGGCAAGGACCCTTAATAATTTGCTAAGTCTGGGTAAAATGGCCCGACTAGTAGAGTACGAGGCTATGTATGGTAAGGAGGCTTATACGCTTGTTGATCTGATGACCGACCTTCGACAAGGTATCTGGTCCGAATTAAGATCAGGAAGAACCATCGATACCTACAGAAGAAATTTGCAGAAGGCCCATGTGGATCGTCTGGAATATATCATGAAAGCAGATGATCAAAAGAAATTACCCGACTTTGGAGGGTACAGAAAATCTACCGCAGTTACCATGAGCCAGTCAGACTTGCGCTCTATTGCTCGTGCAGAGCTTACAACGCTCCGTTCAGCAGCTTTAAATGCGGTGGGTAGAACTTCCGATAGAATGAGTAAATACCATCTGCAGGACATCGCAAAACGAATAGAACAGATCCTGGAACCTAGTTAACAGGTTTAGATCGCTTCGATAAAAGGTGCTGTTTCCTCTGGGTTCAGCACCTTTTATTGTTTTGGCCAAAAGGAACTATTTACCGTTTACCACAACTAAAGGTCTTTTCACAACAAGGGGAGACTAGCTTTACAACATTCCCGCAGATCGTCTGCTATTTGGGTCTATATTAGAGTCATAATAAAACACCCCAGATCATGTCTTATAAAGTTAAAAGTATTGTTTACCTGATTTGTTTTATATTTTCTGTTGTCATCTATTCACATATGGAAACCAAGATGGACAATCCTCAGAATGACGAAATACAGTTAGTTCAGACCGATAGCAATGAGCTTCAGCAAAACGACAACAGTAACTTATAAGAAATTACCGTTTTATATATCCCCAAATCAAGAATAAGAAGACCCGTAGAAATACGGGTCTTCTTATTTTAGAATAGTACCTTTAAAAGAACCCGGGCAAAGGTTAAAAATTTCACAAACCCAACTTTTGCTTTAAACCCATCTGCTTTGTATTGGTCAAAGGGTTATAACTTAAATTAAAAACACATGAAAAAAGTTCTTATTGCTATGTTCACCATAGCCAGTTTAACCGCTATGGCCCAGGAAGGTCCGGATCGCGGACCACGAGATGGAAAGGATCAATTAACGCCAGAGCAGATGGCTACCTTGCAGACAAAAAAAATGACCCTTGCTCTGGACCTAAGCAGTGCTCAACAAAAGCAGATCCAGGAATTTCATTTGGAAAATGCAATGCTCAGAAAAGAGCAAATGGAAGCTGTAAAAGGCAAGAGAAAGGATCTTAGTTCAGAGGAGCGCTATGCCCTCCAAAATAAACACTTAGATCATAAGATCGCTCAAAAAGAGAAAATGAAAAAGATCCTTAACGAGGATCAATTCAGCAAATGGGAAAAGGAAATGTCTCATCGTAATCACAAAGGGCGAAAAGGACATAAAGGAAAAAGAGATCAGCAAGGAAAAAGAGATCACCGCGGAAAACGGTAAGTATTTTCACTTAAGAATGGGCCATAATGGCCCATTTTTTTATTTTAGTTCAGGAGCAATAGCTTCTAACGCTTCAATGGTTCTGTCTATGTCCTCATAGGAAAGCGCATCGTTTAGAAAATAACTTTCAAAGGCAGAGGGTGGGAGATATATACCCCGATCTAGCATGCCATGAAAATATTTTTTAAATGTCTCATTATTTCCCTTGGCGGCACTTTCAAAATCATTTACAGGTTCGGCAGTGAAGTGCACAGAGATCATAGAACCAAATCTATTGATCTGATGCGGAATACCGTGATCCGTTAATACCTTTTTCAATCCCTGATGGAGATATTTCGTCTTCTTATCCAGACTTTGGAAAACTTCTGGTTGTTTATTGAGCGCTGTTAACATTGCCAGTCCGGCACTCATAGCTAAGGGATTGCCACTTAAAGTCCCCGCCTGGTATACAGGTCCTTCAGGAGCCAAATGATCCATGATCTCCTTTCTGGCTGCAAAAGCTCCAACGGGTAAACCCCCACCAATGACCTTGCCGAAAGTAACCAGATCTGCTTTGATACCCAATGCTTCTTGTGCACCTCCTGCTCCCAATCTGAAGCCTGTCATTACTTCATCAAAAACAAGCAGGATATTATCGCGGGTACACCGTTCCCGTAAACCGTGAATAAAAGAATCTTCCGGAATAATACACCCCATATTCCCTGCCACTGGTTCAATAATAACTGCTGCAATTTCTCCCTTATTAGCTTTTAGCAAGGCATCTACACTATCCAGATCATTATAGGTAGCCAATAAGGTGTCCTTTGCAGTACCCTCGGTAACGCCTGGACTGTTGGGACTTCCAAAGGTTACTGCTCCACTCCCAGCCTGAATTAAAAAGGCATCGGCATGTCCGTGATAGCAACCTGCGAACTTTATGATCTTATCTTTTCCGGTATAACCGCGTGCAAGTCTTATGGCACTCATACAGGCTTCCGTACCGCTATTTACAAAACGGATCTTATCAATGTTTGGCACCATAGAAATAGCCAATTTGGCCAGTTCTGTCTCAATCTCCGTAGGCATTCCAAAAGAAGTTCCTTTTTTTGCCTTTTCTATCACCGCTTCAATTACCGGTTCGTAGGCGTGACCCAGAATAAGCGGTCCCCAGGAAGAAATATAATCTATAAGTTTATTACCATCCTCATCGTATAGATAGGCTCCCTTTGCTTCCTTTACAAAGACAGGAGTGCCTCCTACAGCCTTAAAGGCCCGCACAGGCGAATTTACACCTCCCGGAATATAGCGTTGTGCCTCCTTAAACAAGGCACTACTTCGTTGATACTTCATAGGTTTATCTGATATTATTGGACTGTATTCTGAGTTCCTGTCCAACGGAAATAATAGTGTCGTTCAATTCATTCAATTCCCGAAGTTCTTGCACAGAAACCAAATAACGTCTCGAAATAGAATACAGGGTATCTCCTTCCTGAACTACATGCACTTTATAGCGGCCTGAAGACGACTTTTTTTCTACTACATAATTGTCTTGCAAAACGGCTTTGTCATATTCATAAAGCTTATACCGCTCTATAAAGGAGATGAGCTTGCTGGGATATTTACGATCAGTAGCATAGCCAGCCGCTTTTAAACCATATGCCCAACCTTTATAATCGTCTGTACGTAAACTAAACAGAGAAGCATAGCGAGATCTGCTAGTTAAAAATATACTGTGATCACGGAAAGAATACAT
>CBDUON010000227.1:0-3276 GCA_965368835.1 uncultured Eudoraea sp.
ATATTCGATTTCTTTCTGGAATTTGTTTCCAGGTCTAACGCCTTGTTAAAGTCGGCAATAGCTCCATTGTTATCTCCTGCTTTTTGTTTTAGAGTACCTCCATAAACATAGGCGTCTGCAGATGGATCCAGAGCCAACTGAGCTTCAAAAAGCTTTTTAAACATTGGATCATCCGTACATTCCTTACTAAACATTCTGCCTACCGCTCTTTTCACCCAGGTGATATCACCTTTTTTGGACTCATAACTTCTTTGGTAGAGTGGAATTAAGTTTTCACAATCTGCCAGTGCACCCAATTTGGAATCTACACTCCCGGCAATTTTACCATAGGATTCTGAATTGGTAGTCGCTACTCGTAAGCTTCTTTTCTCTTTAGAAGTAAGCGTACCTGCATCTTCTTTAGGAAGTAATTTATTGATCACATCTGTCAATTGTCCGTTCTCTTCCTCAATCTTCTCAGTTACATCATCATAGGTATCAAAAACATCCTGTAATTCCTTTTTCTTGGCACCATACAGGTCTACCAGACTTGAAAAGTATAGATATAAAGCTTTAGGATTTTTGAAATTCTCTTTGTCTTCTTTAAATGCCTTGTCTAGCATAGAGAAGATCTGTTCATCAGAAGCCATCTTATTATCATACATCAATAAGACCTTATCAATAGCTACCTCCCCTACTGAAAAACTTTCAGGATAGTACTTATGACTGTCATCATACAGCTTCATGAGTTCTTTTATAAAAGCATCTTTCTCTGCACCAGTACTTTTATCGATCTTGTCTGCAAGTATCCTTTCCCCATAGGAAAAGTTTGCCTTATTGATATCGGGACAATTGGTGTACACCATTTTCCATGGGCCATAGGCGGCATCATAGTTTTTCACTTTTGCATGCTCTGCGTAAATGGAAAGGTTGGTCATACATTCAGGATTCTGTCCCTGTCCTAAACTAATGCCTGTGAAGCCTACTAAGGCTATCATCATTAAGTAAAGTTCCTTTTTCATTGTGTTACGTTTTAAAGCGGTTAATGTACTAATTTTTTCTTAATTTATTTTTCTTTTTTGGAACCATCTGTCGTTGAATGATAGTCCTATGTTGACTCTAAAGTATTTTTCTTCTATCAGAGATGCTGCAGTTGTTCCTCTTTTTCCCCACTCAAAACCAAGGTTAAGGTTAGAGAAACTTCCACCCAACGGTAATCCTAGACCAAAAGTTATGCCAAGATTTTCAAGCTCCTTGTCATTGACCACTATTCCGCTCATATCATAGCGCAGTCCGGCCCTATAAGTTACTCTTTTAAAATAACTTCCAAAAGACGCAAAATCGGGAATGTAATGACCTCCTATAGCATACGAACTTGCATCTTTGTATTCCTGATTTTGAATTTGCAAGAAGCGGTTTTCAAAAGTACTTAGTTGCTGAAAACTGTATTCTGCTCCTAAAAACCATTTTTTCTCTTCGCCAAATCCCAGACCAAAGGTGGCAATCGTTGGGATCTTTAATTCTGTGTTTCTTAAGCCCTGCGCCTGCAGGTCTACTTCAAGGGATTCTATAGTACCTCCGGTAGCTTGAGAGAAGGAACCAAAGGTCTGACTGTTTTCTGAGAGCAGGTTTACCTGCGTATTCACCACGGCCGAAGTGTAGAGGGTGTATTTATCATTAATGGTAGGGGAATACGTAAGTCCATAGACAAAATCGAATCCATTTATTTTGGAGGCCTGTGTCTCTCTGGTTCCAAACTGAAGTCCATCTATTCGCTGTATTTTTTCACTTTCCAGGGTTCCAAAGTTGAAATTCATACTCGCCCCCAGGTTCAGATTTTTAGCCACTTCAAAGCCAAGTGAAAGAAAAACCTGATTAATTCCACCGGTTCCGGAATAAAGATTGGTGACATCGTTCCCACTTGGATCTACTGTATTTTGCAAGACGTCATAGCCTACGGAAGAAAATGGCCTTAGCCCAAAACCTGCCGCCATTTTGGGACCTAAAGGAAACCCAATGGCCAGGTATTCGAGATTGGTGACAGACGATTTTTCCTGATCGGTAAAACTATTTAAGGAGATCTCCTTATGGCTTATCCCTGCGGTGTAGGTTGTAAGACGTAGCTTTCCGTAGCCCGCCGGGTTTTTTAAAGTAAGATGTATACTATCTGTGTAGAGACTTAGCCCCCCCATCATTTGGTTTTCGATAGTGCTTCCAGCCCTTAGGTCACCTATTCCAAAATATGAATACGGCGATACCGTTCCATTTTGGGCGTATATACTGAATGCGGTAAGGAATATTATAACAAATCCTATTTTTCTGATCATCTAGCGTTTGTTGTATTCGAGCAAATAATTCAAGCCCTCCAGGAGAAAATTTGAATTGGCAAATATGGTATTTTTTAACCGATTGGACAAAAATTGACCGTCTCCCCCTGTTAAAATAACTGTTAAATGTTCAAATCTTCTATGGTACTGGGAAATAACACCATCTATCTCCTGACTTATTCCATTGATAACCCCGCTATGCATGCTCTTCTCAGTAGAATTTCCAATCAGTTCCACAAAAGGACTGGGATCTAATAATGGCAACTTGGCCGTATGTTGATGAAGTGCTCTATAACGCATTAACAAACCAGGTGATATGGCACCTCCGAGGTATTCACCCCGCTCAGTGATCATATCATAAGTTATACATGTGCCGGCGTCTATAACCAGCGTATTGCTATGAGGATGGTTATAAAATGCTGCGGTAGCCAGAGCAATCCGGTCCACTCCTAAGGTTTTAGGACTGGAATACAAATTTTTAAAAGGAACAGCAGCAATAGAGGTAAGTAATTGCACCTTACAAAATATTGCCAAAACATTAAGTTCTTTTTTGGTAAGCAATCCCACAGAAGCAACCAGGGCTTGTGCAATTTCCGGAAACTTCGAAAACACATCCTTCACCGCTTTTGGAAAGCCTGCCCTATCAGAACTTGTTAAGAATAAAAGTTCTTTTTTTCTAAATACAGCCAACTTAATGGAAGTATTCCCGGCATCTATTACAAGGTTCATACTGCAAAGATTAAAAATTGATAAAAAAGAACGTCCTTTTTTTCCTTTTTTATTGGTAGTTCCTAAATTTGAATTTATATTTGCCCCCGCTTAACAGGCATGGTACCTTAGCTCTCCCGTATAGTTATCGGGAGGTAGAGCAACGGACTGATCCCGATAGCTATCGGGACGTGTGTCCCACAATAGTTTTGGGAATTGCGATCAAAGAAAAATTGAAATACTGGTACCTTAGCTCTCCCGT
>CBDUON010000228.1:0-3271 GCA_965368835.1 uncultured Eudoraea sp.
TAGCAATATACAAAGTATCTGGTGTACCCAAAAAAATAGTTGATGAAATACCTGAAAGAATTAAGTATCCGTAAAATTTTTAATTCGAACCCAAATATGTACTTTTGACTTTATAAATAAGAGGACGGATTTGACTGATTGCAACCTCTATAAAAATGCTAAAGCAGTTTCTGCCGGGACAATCCTTTGCAAACTCCTTCTAGCGTTCTTCAAATCCTTTCTCTGTATAATTAAAGAAAGGTATGCCTTATTTATTTACATCCGAGTCCGTAAGTGAAGGACACCCAGATAAGATCGCAGATCAGATCAGCGATGCCTTGTTAGACAATTTTCTCGCATTCGATCCCGAAAGCAAAGTGGCCTGTGAAACCCTGGTTACTACAGGACAGGTAGTCCTTGCCGGCGAAGTAAAGAGTCATACCTACGTGGATCTGCAACAGATCACCAGAGAAGTGATCAACCAAATTGGGTATACCAAAGGGGAGTATCAGTTCAGTGGGGATTCTTGTGGGATCATCTCCCTCATCCACGAACAATCCAAGGATATCAATCAGGGTGTAGACCGCGGCAGCAAGGAGGAACAGGGAGCTGGCGACCAGGGAATGATGTTTGGCTATGCCACCAAAGAAACGGAAAACTACATGCCTTTAGCTTTAGATATTTCCCATAAGATCCTGGAGGAATTGGCTGCTTTGCGCAAGGAGAATGATGATATTACCTATCTGCGACCAGATGCTAAGGCCCAGGTAACTATAGAATATTCTGATGAAAATGTGCCTCAGCGCATAGATACCATAGTGATCTCTACACAACATGATCCCTTTGATGAAGATGATGTGAAGATGTTGAACACCATAAAGAAACACCTGCTGGCCCTTTTGATCCCCAGAGTTAAAGCCAGGTTGCCGGAAACAACACAACTACTTTTTAATAAGGACATTACCTATCATATTAATCCAACAGGAAAATTTGTTATTGGCGGACCACATGGGGACACCGGTCTTACAGGGCGTAAGATCATTGTAGATACCTATGGTGGTAAAGGTGCCCACGGAGGTGGGGCATTTAGTGGAAAGGACCCCAGTAAGGTAGATCGCAGCGCTGCCTATGCAGCCCGGCATGCAGCCAAGAATTTAATTGCAGCCGGAGTGGCAGACGAGATCCTGGTACAGATCAGCTATGCCATTGGAGTAGTACAGCCTACCTCAGTGTATGTAGATACCTATGGTACCTCAAAAATAAAAATGAACGATGGGGAGATCGCAAAAATTGTGGCAAGTCTTTTCGATTTCAGACCCTTCGCTATTGAGGAGCGGTTAAAATTGAGAAATCCGATCTATTTGGAAACAGCAGCATATGGCCATATGGGCAAAGAACCACGGAAAGTCACCAAAGTCTTTGAATCCCCCTATAACGGGCGAATAAAACGAGAAGTGGAGTTATTTACCTGGGAAAAACTAGACATGGTAGACCTGGTCCAAGAAGCCTTTAATATATAATTTTTGTAGGATTACTAGGAATTTTAAAAATTCCGTCATTATATTTGTTTCACCAAAGTTCAAACTCTTATTGAATAGTTATCAAGAAAGGTGGAGGGATTAGACCCTTTGAAGCCTTAGCAACCCTTTGTGTCAGAACAAAGAAGGTGCTACATTCTATCACGCAATTAGCGCGACAGATAACAAAAACCTATTACTTCGGTAATATACTTTCTTATAACTTTTTTGATTTTCATGGCAGATGATGCGTCTGTTATGCTGTTTGGCTTTTTTATTTCAATTAGTAATAAATAAAAAAACTAAAATCATGAGCGATCAAAAATTTTCGACCAAAGCACTACATGCTGGTCATGACACTAAATTACACGGAGGTACACGAGCTGTGCCTATTTATCAGAGCACAGCCTATGTGTTTAACGATTCGGACCATGCGGCCAATTTGTTTTCCCTGGCCGAGTTTGGTAACATCTACACCAGGATCAATAACCCAACCAATGATATTCTGGAACAGCGCTTAGCGGCCCTGGAGGGTGGAATAGCTTCTGTGGTAACCGCCTCGGGCACCGGAGCCATCAATACTGCCTTATTGGTATTATTAAAGGCAGGAGATCATATTGTTGCCTCTAGTAGTTTATACGGAGGCACTTATAATTTACTGAGTGTAACCTTACCTCGTTTGGGGATCACTACCACTTTTGTAGATCCTGCTGATCCATCCAATTTTGGAAAAGCGGTCAAGGAAAATACCAGAGCTATTTTTGTTGAATCCCTTGGAAATCCTAAACTGGATGTACTCGACCTCAAAGCCATTTCTGCCGAAGCAAGAAAGGCCAAAATCCCATTTATTGTAGATAATACAGTGGCTACTCCGGCCCTATTGAATCCTATAGAACACGGAGCCAACATAGTGATCCACTCTTTGACAAAATACATCAATGGTAATGGAACTGCCCTTGGCGGTGCTATCATAGATGCGGGTACTTTTGATTGGTCTAGCGGGAAGTTCCCGGAGTTTACCGAACCCTCTGCCGGTTACCATGGCTTAGTATACCACGATGCCCTGGGTCCTGCTGCCTTTATAGCCAAAGTTCGGATAGAAGGGCTGCGAGACCATGGTGCCTGCCTGAGTCCGTTTAATGCCTTTCAGATCATTCAAGGGTTGGAAACCCTGGAGGTAAGAATGAAGAAACACAGCGAGAACGCCCTTGCCCTGGCCAAGTGGCTGGAAAACCGCAATGAAGTGACCTGGGTCAACTATCCTGGATTAAAGAGTAGTAAATACTATGCACATGCAGAGGCGTATTTACCTAAAGGCCAGAGTAGCATTGTTACCTTTGGAATAAAAGGAGGGTATGAATCCGCAAAGAAGGTCGCAGACGAAACCAAACTTTTTTCGCTCCTGGCTAATATTGGAGATACCAAGTCCCTTATCATTCATCCTGCGAGCACCACGCACCAGCAACTAAATGATGAGGCGCAACTAGCTACGGGGGTTACCAAAGACCTTATCCGGTTGTCTGTTGGCCTGGAGGATCTGGAAGATCTAACGGCAGATCTGGAGCAGGCCTTTGCAACCATCGATTCTTCCGTATTGGTTTAACAGAGGAGTATTAGAAAGAAACGATACATATGAAAATAGCAGTTTCAGAAATAGAACAACTGAATATCCCTGGGTTCACTACCCTCAGTGGAGTAATTCAGGATATTCAGTTGTCTTATCAGGTATTTGGCCTTCCGCTGAACACTGCCCCAATTGTATTGGTCAATCATGC
>CBDUON010000229.1:0-3259 GCA_965368835.1 uncultured Eudoraea sp.
GGCTTTTCTCTATAGCGAAGTCCGTGCCAAATGGCATTTTCGAGATAAGGCTGTAAAAGCATCGGTGGTATTTTGTAGGCTTCGCGATTTACTGAATCTTCTACCTTAATGCTATATGTAAATTTATCAGGAAACCTG
The DNA here is from genome assembly GCA_965368835.1 of uncultured Eudoraea sp. GTDB lineage: Bacteria > Bacteroidota > Bacteroidia > Flavobacteriales > Flavobacteriaceae > Muriicola. The sequence continues at coordinate 139 of CBDUON010000229.1, forward strand.
GAATGCTCCAGCTTCAGATACAATTCCAGAAGTTCCAATTCCCTGGGTAGCCCAATAAAGTCTTCTTCAGAATTCTCTAACACCGTCCTCATAAGCGCAGAAAAATCACTAAGATATCTGTTGGCACTGCGTTCATCGTGTTTTGAAATATAATTATTGACAGAGTTTAAGGCATTAAAAATAAAATGCGGATTCATCTGAGATCTGAGCGATTTTAAAGCCAGTAAGTTATTTGCCAACTTTTGTTTTTGATTGCTCCTGTAGAAAAAGAAAGCAGCCAAAGACATAAAAAACATTCCGAAAACCAAGGAATAAATGATCCATAATTGCCTTTTGTTACTTTCCTCCGTCAACCGTTGTTCTGCCAGGGCAAGGTCGTATTTACTCTGTGATAATTCCCTTTCCTGTTCCAATCCGGTAATTCGATTTTGGGTAACGGCAATCTCACGATTTAGTCTGGCCGCACGAGATATTTCCTGTTCTTTTCTAACATATAAGGTGTCTACGACAGCTACATATTTTTGATAGGTTTCCAGCGCCAGATCGAACTCCCCTTGCTGCCGGTATACCTCAGACAACTTCCGTGTGGCATCTTTTTGAACGATAAGATCTGACTTGCTACTGGCGGTTGCAATACTGCGCTCCAGATAGGGTATGGCTTCTTCGTATTTGTCCTGGGCTATATAAGCATTGGCAATTTTATAATTGATACGTTGTTTGGTAACTGAGTCTGTACTTTTAAGAATATTGTTTTGGGTATTTAAGCCAGATGGTATTCCTTCCAATTCCTGTAAACTGCTTTTTCGCAGTTGTATTTCATCATCATATCGGTTGCTTTTATTTAAAAAATCTGCCACCTTCTCCTTTTCCTGTACTGCCCTTTGTGGTGCTTGTTTCTTTGCCTCCCTCAAGGAATTATCATAATAGGCGTTCGCTTCTTCCAGGCGGTTTACCTGGGCATAAGCATCTGCTATTTTTGAATTTATATCAGGAATTTTTGGACTTATCTGATTCTTGGTAGCAATTACCAATCCCCGCTGATAATAGGCCACCGCTTTATTGGTGTCACCTAATCCCCTGTGAGCATCTCCCAGGCTTTCATATAATTCCACTTGTTGATAGGGCACCAAGGCTTTACTTTCTTCCAGGGGTGTTAAGGTCTTAATGGCTTCATTCCATTGCTTGTCCAGAATATACGCCTTTCCCAAAGCCAGGGCGGTACCTACTGTGTAATATGCTTCAAGGGCATCTTTATAATTATCTATCGCTAAATCTGTTTGTTGATGATATCCATATACTTCTGCCAGTAACCCGAGAGATACCGCCAGTTCTTTTTTATTACCCCGATTCCCTAATTCTGCTATGGCACGGGCAATGTAGTCTATGCTTTTTCCGATATCCGTTTGTTTGTTCATTCTGGCGGAATCCAGATACGCCTTATGCCTGGCAGTACTTTCTACAGATAGTGCATTTTCTGATCTGCTCAGGGAAATTTTGTTATTCCCTTCTACCAATACCGTAATCCTATCTCCACTTTGAATAGTATGTCTTATAGTCTCAAAATCGGAACTGGTAAATGTTAGAACGTCTCCAACGGCCGCCTTAATTGTAAATTCACCCAGGGCATTAGTAGTCACATAGCCTCCATTATTGGAAATAACTTCGGCCCCTGCAATTGGAATATTGCTGTTTTTCTCTTTAACCGTTCCACTAATGTTTAGTTCCTTTCTCTGATTTTGTGTCTGGGAATTAACATTGGAAACGACCAAGAACATCGTGATTGCTAAAAGTAATTTCACTGGCATGATTCGTATTATTAGGATAAACTTAGTCCATTTGAATCGTATTAAAAAATGGTCTTTTCGCCCATCCTTCCAATTTACGCATGCATTAGTGCACTTCCCGAAAGCAACAGAACAGTTCCCTCATCCGGATGGCCTGTTCACTCATTGCCGGTTTTTTTAAAAAAAGTTGCACCGTACTTTTCACCTAGTTAATAACCCTTTAAATAAAAACAAATGAAAAAGTATGCCCACAAAACAATGACGCTCTTGTTATTATTATTCATAGGAACAAGCTTTGCTCATAATGGAAATTCTACAGAATTTTTTTCACCCAAAGATCTCCAAAGCAACCCGGAATCTAGCACCCATTACCGGCAACCCATGGTAAAAATCGCTCTATTGCTAGACACCAGTAATAGTATGGACGGACTTATCAATCAGGCAAAATCACAACTCTGGGATATAGTGAACCAATTTGCGTATGCCAAATGTGGCAATAACAGTCGCCCTGGTCTTCAGATAGCACTTTACCAATACGGGAACGATGAATTAGCTTCCCAGGAGGGTTATGTACAGCAAGTTCTTGGTTTTAGCAGCGACCTTGATGAGATTTCAGCAAAGCTATTTTCACTCACTACTAACGGGGGAGAAGAATTTTGCGGGCAAGTTATTCACCAGTCGCTACGTCAATTAGATTGGGGTAAAAATCAAGACGATTTAAAAATGATATTTATTGCGGGCAATGAACCTTTTACACAAGGTAAAAAGGATTTCAGGGAAGCTGTTATAAATGCCAAGGAGAAGGATGTAATTGTCAATACCATTTTTTGTGGTGATTACAGACAAGGAATAAATACACATTGGCAGGAAGGCGCCCTACTTGGCGGAGGAGAATATATGGCAATTGATCATAACAGGCAGGTTGTACACATTAAAACTCCCTATGATGACATCATCATTCAACTCAATGCACGCTTAAACAACACCTATGTATCATATGGCGCCATGGGTGCTAGCCGTATGGCAAAACAAGAGCTCCAGGATTCGCAAGCCATGGAAATGGAAGAAGTAGTAGCTGTAAAACGAGCAGTCAGCAAGAGTTCTGCTTATTACAACAACGCCAATTGGGATCTTGTAGACGCTTCTTCGGAAGATGATTTTGACATGGCTAAAATTAAAAAAGCAACCTTACCCGCACCACTTCAGGGGAAATCTGAAGTACAGATCAAGGAATATTTAGCTGAAAAGAAAGCTGAACGCCAACAAGTCCAAAAGGAAATACAGCAGGCAAATGCAAAACGGGAAGAATATTTGGCGAAGCAGCAGAAAAACGAAAC
>CBDUON010000230.1:0-3238 GCA_965368835.1 uncultured Eudoraea sp.
GCATTAGGGCATTCTATCAAGGCAAAACGAAGTCCTCCTCTAATCGGGGTTCGAGTCAGAGTGAATTCGCCCCATATACCTCCAATTTGTGCTTCAGTTTTATTTTGATCACCAATAACCAAGATCTCATTGCTGATCAATTCTAAATTTTCAAGAATTAGATTAGCCTGTATAGTCTTTTCATCTGTCTTTGCTTTAATCTGTCGGAAGAACTCCATATTAAAATTTATTTAGCTTACTCTTTTACCTTCGGTTGTTTAGAATTTAATTCAAGCAAGTCCTATAATCAGACCATGTATGCGGCTTATAGCTATAGTTAGTTTACTGAAATTACAATTTTACCAGTGTGCAGTGCATCCCCAAATCGTTGAATTGCCCAGGGTATTTTTTCAAAAGTATAAGGGCCATCAATAACACAATTTAACTTTTTCTCCGCATATAGCTGATTAATGTAGTCCAGGTTCTTATTAGCTTTTAACATCACCATATGAACACGTTTTTTGCTAAATAATTTTAACAACGGACTCATATAAAGCATTTGCAACAACTTGCCAGACTTGCCACCTATAGAGACGTATTTTCCTTCCGGCTTAAGAACCTTTAAAAATTTCCAGAGCGATCTGCTGGTCCTGCAATCAAGGATCAGATCATATTGCTCGTGACTCCTGGTAAAGTCTTCTTTTTTGTAGTCGATTACCTTGTCATAGCCTTGCGTTTTCATCGCTATTAATTTTTCACCCGTATCTACGCCAGTAACATCTGCCTTATAAAGTTTTGCTATTTGAAGTCCAAATGAACCAACACCGCCCCCGCCGCCATTGATCAATATCTTCTGCCGATCTTTAATCTGGCCCACATCGCGCAAGCCTTGCAGGGCGAGCATTGCTGCATGTGGAATACTGGTTGCTTCCTCAAAACTCATGTTATCTGGCTTATGAGCAAGTGCTTTCTCGTCTATACAAAGAAACTCAGCAAAGCTGCCATAGCCGAAATCTGAGAGGTCCCCATAGACAGCATCACCAACTTTAAATTTTGTAGCGTTCTCTCCAACCTGCTCCACAATTCCTGCTACCTCCATTCCCGGGATCATTAATTTTTTTTTGGGACTAAATATTCCAAAGTACAGACGGTAAGCAAAAGGTTTGCCGGTGGTAATGCACCAATCGTAATCATTGATGGTTGTAGCACGAACTTTAACCTGTACCTGGGTATTTTTAGGTGTGGGTTTTTCAATTTCTGCAAGCCTTAGTACCTTGTCTGGCTCTCCGTATTTTTTAATAGTAAATGCCTTCATGTTCTTAATGTGCTACTAAGTTTGAGTAATAATTTTGACACCGCTGTGCTTAACAATAATATAATCGTTGTCACCCACAGTTTTCTAAATTACTATCAAATAAAAAAAGCCTATCATAATTGATAGGCTTTTTTACAAAAATACTTTGAAAAGTAATCTATTAAACTACTTTGACATTTGTTGCGTTCAATCCTTTAGGGCCTTCTTCTACATCGAAGCTTACTTTGTCCCCTTCTCGGATTTCATCAATTAGTCCATTAACATGTACAAATACATCTTTGTCACCTTCTTCTGGAGTGATGAATCCAAATCCCTTAGAATTATTGAAAAATTTTACTGTTCCGTTACTCATGATTTAAAAATTTAATTACCATGCGAAGGTAGGGCTTTATTATGATTGTGCATAACAGATTCAATAGATGTCCATTTTAAAGGCACTTATTCTTAGTTAGCAGATGTTTTTATTTTAAACGGCTTTAATTCTTCAAAAAAGAAATCATCATTTGGCACATCAAAATCAAAGCCAGTGACTTCTAAATTATTGTCCGTATTTATCTTGATTGTCCCAAAACTAAACCAGGCTTGTGGGTGGTCCCAATGAATTTCCCAAACATCATGATGCCAATGTGTAAGACTTGCTGAAAGTAAGGGTGCGTTTTCAAAAGCTAATTTTAATTGATCATTATGTTCCGTGATAGTGATGTTCCCACCTAGTTCTGACTTGTAATTTCCTACCATCTTTTTAGGTGCTATGGTAGGTTGAGTGTTGAGTTCTCTTTTTGATTTCCTGTATGAAATACGAGTATCCCGAAGTATACGTTTATTAGCTCTTTCTAAATCTTCTTTTGACCAATCTTTAGTTTCTATCCCAAGAAATTTATCTAAGGCATAGTACGTTGCTGCCATTATCGGACTTTTCACTCCATTGGTTAAAACAACTACTCCAAGGTTTTCATCAGGAATTAAAGTAACGGCCGTTATCATCCCATCATAACCTCCGGTGTGGCCAACTCTCATTTTACCATGATAATCACTAAGTCCCCACCCTAATCCGTATGCATTGAAATGCCTTCCGTAATCATTTTTAGAGGTGTGATCAACTACATGATTTGTGTGGGGAGTCCACACTAAATTCCTGGTTTTTTTAGTTAATAAAGTGTCCCCATTATGGACGCCATTATTCAAATTAAAAATCATCCATTTGGCGATGTCTTCTACATTGGAAATTAGTCCGCCTGTAGCGGCTACATTCTCCCAGTCTACCCACGGGATCACATAATTAGTATCATTTTTTCGTGCATGAGGAGAAGTGTAATTCCCTTTAATTTTCAATTCTTTAAGGGAAGAAATAGTGCCGGTCATGCCAAGTGGATCTAATATTCGCTCCTTTACATTTTCTCCCCAACTCTTCCCTGTCACTGTTTTTATTATCTCACCTGCGGTAATGTACATTAGGTTAGAATACCCATATCCGGATCTAAACTCATATGCCTGTGGTACATACTGAATCCGCTCAATAATCTCTTTGGAAGATAGATTAGACTTATACCAAATATTATCACCGCTAAAGGTCCCTAATCCTACCCGGTGACTCAATATATCCCGAATGGTGATATGATCGCTGACCCATTGATCATACATAGCAAAATAGGGGAGGTATTTCTTTACCTTATCATTCCAATCCATTTTTCCTTCCTGCACCAACATGCCAATAATGGCAGAGGTAAAAGCTTTGGAATTAGAGGCAATGGCATAGAGTGTTTGCTCATTTGGCTTTTCTTTTTTGCCTACTTCCAAAACACCATAGTTGCCGGTAAAAACTAGTTTTCCATCTTTTACTATACCAATGGATACCCCCGGAATATCCCAATCCTTGACCATTTTTGAGTAGTATGTGTCAATTTCTTCAAGGTTGACCTTTGTTTCATTTTGGGCCTGTAAGCC
>CBDUON010000231.1:0-3223 GCA_965368835.1 uncultured Eudoraea sp.
AGCGTTAAAATAGATCTGATTTTCAAATTCGAGCGTCCTGATGGTTTTATTATAGTCTATAGTAAAATTGGAGTTGGAGATTATGGATAGATCCAGATCATCTTCAAAATGACCAGGCACCGAAGCATTTCTTAATATAGTTCTTCTTGTTAGGCTGGGGAGTAACTTTCCAAATAAATAATCTTCATAAATTTCAACATCGTCCATGTAATCTGCCACATAAAAGGACCAATTAGATAATTGTTTTCTCAGGGCAGGATCTCTAATGATAGTGAGTGATCCGGTATTGATTATTTCATCTATGGATCCGGAAATAAGGTCTAGGGAAGTGATTTTGTTAAGTATATCATCTAACAATTTTTCAATTTCGGCAGGATTAATTTTACTGTCATCTTTAATGATTTCCAGCAATCTTACACTGGCTTCATAGGCTTCTGAAGTGAGCTTATAAGTTCGATTAGTTTCAGCTAGATTGGTTTTAAAATCTGATTGCAGATTCTTTAGATGCAGTTGTTCTTTAGAAATTTCAAGTCTGTTGTTATTCCAGTCATTTACCTGCAGGGCAAGCAAAATTCCAATCATCACCAGTACTATTTCCCCAAGAGCGTATTTTATATACCTCCCTGTTCGGGAGGCAGGCTTGCCTGTTTTCGAGCCGGCGGTAGCTTTATCAGAGGTTGGGTTTTTCATTAAGTCATAGCGTATTTTCCGAAAGAATTTTATCATTGTTTTTTACTTTCTTCTTCCCGGGTGGTATAAGGGATGGGTCTTAACTTCTAAATCATGTTCTGCATAAGCTTCTTAACATCACCATCCTTATAAATTTGATGTATCATTTCGGTGTATAAGCTTGTAAATCGTTTGTTTTCCGCCAGGTCCCCAAAAAGGGATTTCTGTTTTAAGAATGCTAATGGATCGTTTTTAGTTTGCATAGCAGTCTGGTGTAGTTCAGAACTCATAGCATCAATAATTTCCAGGGGTTGCCCATCTTTATTGGTTTGTTTATCATGGTAGTAACACCAGGCAACTATCACCAAGGTAGAAAATTGAATACTTCCTTCTCTCGCCAGATTATCATGTAAGGTAGCGATCAAAAACTTTGGCAATTTGGCAGAACTTTCGGAACAGATACGGCTAACAGTATCCTTTATATTGGGATTGGCAAAGCGTTCCTCCAAGCTGTCTTTGTAATCGCTTACATTTATCCCAGGTACTTTATCTAATACCAAACTAGCCTCCTTATCCATAAAAGCCCTCAAATAGGTCACAAATGTTCTGTCTTCCATACAGGCATTGATGGTGTTATGACCGTGTACAGCTCCCAAAATACCCAGTACAGAATGGCCGGCATTAAGCAGACGGAGTTTCATTTTTTCATAAGGTTTCACATCAGGGACAAATTGAACTCCCACCTTTTCCCATTCCGGACGGCCATTAGAAAAAGTATCTTCTACCACCCATTGTATAAATGGCTCACAGGTTACAGGCCATTCATCTCTAATATGGTAAGTATTTTTTAGGTACTCTATATCTGCTTGGGAGGTAACTGGAGTTATCCTGTCTACCATACTGTTGGGAAAACAAACCTCATTTTCAATCCAACCGGCCAGTTTCAGATCTTGCTTCCTGCAGAATGCGAGTAACATTTCCCGGGCAATATCACCATTGTGCTGAATATTATCACAAGACATAACCGTAAAAGCAGGAAGGCCTGCATCACGGCGTTTTTTTAAGGCGGCGGTTAAAAAGCCATAAACGGTTTTTGGGCTATCCGGATGTTTTAATTCGTGTTGAATATCAGGGTTATCAAAGTTAAATTCTCCTGTGGAAGAATTAAAATTATAGCCACCCTCAGTAATGGTTAGGGAGACAATTTTTGTTGAAGGAGCAGCCATGCGCTCTATGACAGGCAGTGGGTCATCTACCCCAAGTAAAAAATCATTGATTGAGCCAATAATTTCTGGAGCTATTTTTCCATCTGGATGCTTCACTATAAGGGTATAAAGACAATCTTGTTTTTTAAGAACATCGTGAATTTTTCTATCACCTTCGCGCAGCCCTATTCCACAAATACCCCAATCGGTATCCTCACATATTTTGAATAGTTGATGTGTATAAAATGCCTGATGTGCCCTGTGAAAACCTCCAACACCAATATGAATAATTCCTATGTTACGCGAATTTCGTTCGTAATCAGGACAGGGAATTTTACTGCCTAGTAGTGGTAAATTCTCCTGACTAAGATGTAAGCTGTTTTCCATTACTTAGAAGTGTTTTTTTGTTTCCCTCTTTTCAGTGCCCAATATGCCGTTATAAAATAGATAATGGTGCAAATAAATGCGTAGCGATAAAATATTTCACGATTATCTATGTACAAATTCTCATCAGAACTACCGAATAATACAATACAAGCTAAAACCAGAGTAACTACCAGAGAAATGACAGCTACGATTTTTAGTCCCCTGGAGAACATAGAGGAATCTTTAATATGCTTGTCTACAAGTTTGGCTTTTTGCTCTTGAAACTTTCCTATGTTTTCATTGCGTATTCTTTCCTGTTCTTCGGCCTTGGGATATTTCTCTTTGGCACCATATTGTGCAGCTAAGAATGTATAGATCATGATAGTGAAAAACCAGGTTGGGATAAACAGATAAAAGAAAGACATTACATTAAGGGCGTTGAGCCCGAAACCGAATATCAAGCCCAATGCCCAGGAAGCAACGGCAGGAAAGCTAAAAGATAGTTGTTTGTAGGATGACCAATATCTGGTAAATCCTATTCTGGGAAAGATCTGATGTTCAGCGAAGACAATTGCTCCCACAGGAACCACTATTAATCCGGCATATGTCAACAATGGCAATATTTGTGAAAACACAAAAGGGAAACAAGCTATTATGATCGTTACCAATCCCACGGTAAGGGTAGTTTTCTTTCGGGAATGATTGTAGAAGATAGCCTGCGCTGCCAATCCTGCCCTGTAGAGGTTGGTAATTGCCGTTGTCCATCCTGCTACGATCACGATTACAAATCCGGACCAACCCAGTGCATAGTAGGCAACGTCTCCCGGATCTAGTTCTACAATAGATTTTCCTAAAATAACAGCAGCACCGGCCCCCATGATTCCGGCAGCGATCCAGGCAACATAATGCCCGAACATCATTCCGGTACTGGTAGCCAGGCCGTAAATTTTCTTTTTTGCAAACCGTAATAGGGCCATATCTAT
>CBDUON010000232.1:0-3183 GCA_965368835.1 uncultured Eudoraea sp.
TGGAAGAATATATCCATATTATCAGCAGGACTTCAATATAAGGGAATAAACAAACTTCCATTGCGATTTGGTTATACCTATAGTTCAAACCCTATTCCGGAAGAAGTGACATTTTTTAATATTCCGGCCACTGCAATAATCAAGGATGCATTCCAGTTCGGAATGAGCTATGTAGCGAGTGACAAATTATCTTTGGATGCTGTTTTCCATTATGGGCAAAGTGGCGATCCCACTTCCGGACCCATATTGAATCCTATGCTCATCAGTAGTGGAAACCCTTACGGAGCAATCCCCGGAAGCCAGGTTTCCTATGAAATGACAACTTCCATGATCATGGTAGGCGCCAGTTATACCTTTGGCAAGTAGTAACTGAAAGAAAATTGACTTTTAATAGCCAGAGAAAGCGATACCGCAAAAACGGTATCGCTTTTTTAGCATGTGATTCCAATAAAAATGTTGGTAAGGTTCTATACTTCCATTTCTTTTAAAGATATTGAATTGAATTCTGTGTAGAATGAGAAAACCATATGTGTACTATGGTCCATTTCATTACCTTTAGGGTAACCTAACTCAATATGAAAAAGCGACTTCGCGCTCTATTTTTACTTTGCATAATCTTACCACTTGCTACCCTGCTTATCTGTGATGCCGTTATAGATAAAGGCGCCAAAGGGAAGACCTTTTACAATGTGCAACAAGTGCATAAAAACAAAGTTGGTATTGTGTTGGGCACCTCCAGCCATCTTATTCAGGGTGGGAACAATCCTTACTACACAAATCGAATCAAGGCCACTATTGCTCTCTACAAGGCGGGGAAGATAGATATGGTATTAGTGAGCGGAGATAATTCCACTCAGTATTATAATGAACCTGAAACATTTAAAAAAGACCTGATCGCTGGAGGTATACCGGAGGAGAAAATTATTTTGGATCCATCGGGCCTGAGGACCTTAGATTCAATGGTACGCGCTAAAGAAGTATTTGGCCTGGACAGCGTAACGGTCATCTCACAAAAATTTCAGAATGAGCGGGCCATATTTCTGGCCCAAAAGAAAGGCCTGTATGCCATTGGATACAATGCCAAGGATATAGAAGGGTCTCAGGGATTAAAAGTGCAAATACGCGAATACTTTGCCCGGGTAAAGGTCTTTATAGACCTGCTACTTAATACACAACCCATTTCCAATGGGGATAAAATTGCCGTCCCCTAAACAGAATTGCACAAAATATTCTACTTTAGAGCAGCACTTCGTATATGCCAAGCATAAAAACCTTAGTAAAAAATTTGGGACCCGGCCTGCTCTTTGCGAGTATGGCAATTGGCACTTCCCATTTAGTACTCTCTACCAAGGCAGGAGCTCAATACGGTTGGGTGATGGTGATCCCAATTATCCTGGCAAATATTTTAAAGTATCCGTTTTTTGAGTTTGGGATCCGATATACTACAGTGACCAATACCTCCCTTATAGAAGGCTATCGCAACCGTGGAAAAGGGTATCTCTGGCTCTATACCTTTATTACTTTGGTAACCACATTTACCATTTTGGCTGCCCTGTATGTGGTCACGGCCGGACTCTTTATCAACCTCTTTAAAGTGACAGACGTCTCTGTAGGCACAGTGGCACTTGGGCTTTTTATATTTATCTCAGCAGTGTTGATCATTGGGCGCTATAGATTCCTGGAACTCTCCTTAAAATTTGTGGTCTCTATTTTATTCATAGCCTTGTTGGTCACCACCATTCTGGTACTTTATAAAGGGCAGGCAGATCCCGTCCCTAATTTTGAACCTACCCCTATATTTAATGAGGTAGGAATTCTATTTCTAATAGGCCTGGTTGGTTGGATGCCTACCGCTGTGGAGGCCAGCAGTTGGATAAGCCTATGGACGCTGGAGAAACAAAAAGTAACCAAAAGAAGGCTACCACTTAATGAGGCATTACAAGAGTTTAATTCGGGGTACTATATGACGGCGCTGTTGGCCATCTTCTTTTTGGTCATTGGCTGGATGACACTTTATGGCACACAAACAGAGCTTAGCGGAAATGCGGTGACCTTTGCGGACCAGGTGGTGCAATTGTTCACTACACATATTGGAAAATGGGCCTATATTTTTATTGCAATTTCAGCCTTTGCCACTATGTTCAGTACCTGTATGACTGCTCACGATGCCATTGCCAGGGTGAGTCTGGATGTCTTAAAACATCTCACACCCGCACATAAAGATTTCTCCGGAAAGAAATACTTTGCTATGGGCATCATAGGCCTGGCTGTAGTAAATTATGTAGTCTTAACTGCTTTTGGAGCCAACATGGGAACACTGGTTGCACTGGCCACCTTTATTTCATTTGTGATGGCACCTATAGTAGGGTATATGAATCTTAAGAATGTGATGAGTACAGATCTGCCGGCAAGTTTTCATCCCAAAAAAGGACTGCAATACCTCACCTATGCCGGTATTGTATTCCTCTCCCTCTTTGCCCTTTATTATTGCTGGATGATATTGTTCTAGAAGAGCAAATCGTAGTTAAGAACTACAATTAGCTGACGTTCGTTCTTCTTATGGAAGGTTTCTAAACAGAACACACCATTTGTACAATCGTTCAGCAACTTATCTTCCCCGTACCCTATAGAATAAAGGATGTTTGAAGTAGATACCCCATTACTTTCCAGATATTCTTTAATGGCATCTGCCCTGCTTTGGGAAAGCCTGAAATTAGTGGCGCCCCCACCTCTGCTATCCGTATGCGATTCTATCCGCAATTGCATTTGAGGAAACCTGCTTACCGCATCTATTACCTTTTCCAGTTCAGTTGCAATGGCTTCTGTTATCTTGCTTTGTCCCTTGTCAAAATAGAATTTGTTCAGCTTTAGCACGGTCTGTCCTTCGGCTTCTTCTACAAGGTCATCTACTTTAGCGATGCCCATATTAAATGCCATGTTCTGCAATTGATCCAGCGCTTCTCCTGTATAGGCATTAGAGAAGATTGAATGCCTGTCCTTGGTAGCTTGTATAGTAATGGTCTCCTGCCATGGCACTTCAATTCTAAACGTACCATCTTCATTGGTGACTACCTGTTTTAAGAGATTCCCTTCCTGATCCAGGAGTCTTACTTCCGCCTGTGGAATTTGCTCATTGGTGGTTAGGTTTAACACACTGCCATTCAGGGTGAATGTTTTAATACC
>CBDUON010000233.1:0-3171 GCA_965368835.1 uncultured Eudoraea sp.
ACCAAATGGATATTTACACATTGGGCACGCAAGCTCTATTTGTCTCAATTTTGGGCTGGGATTGCGGTACAATTCTCCGGTAAATCTGAGGTTTGACGATACTAATCCGATCAAGGAAGAAAAGGAGTTTGTAGATGCCATTAAAAGGGATGTGGAATGGCTTGGGTATGAATGGGAAAATGAATGCTATGCTTCAGACTATTTTCAACAATTATACGATTGGGCTGTTCAATTGATCAAGAATGGCAAAGCTTATGTAGACAGCCAGTCTTCAGAAGACATGGCCACCCAAAAGGGAACACCCACAGAACCGGGAGTAAATAGCCCATTTAGAGATCGCAGCATAGATGAAAATCTTGAGTTATTCAAGGGGATGAAGGAAGGGAAATATGCGGAAGGAAGCCATGTTTTAAGGGCCAAGATAGACATGACAGCCTCTAATATGCTTATGCGCGATCCCATAATGTATAGGATTCTTCACAGGCCACATCATCGCACAAATACCGATTGGTGTATTTATCCAATGTACGATTGGACGCACGGGGAAAGTGACTATATAGAGCAAGTGTCACATTCCTTATGCACCTTGGAGTTTGCGCCTCATCGCGAATTGTATGATTGGTTTTTGGACCAGGTAGTTGTGGAAGAAAGATTAAGACCAAAGCAACGCGAATTTGCCAGAAGAAATTTGAGTCACACTGTTGTGAGTAAACGAAAACTGCTTCAATTGGTGGAACAAAATGTTGTAAATGGATGGGACGATCCAAGAATGCCTACAATATCCGGTCTTAGAAGAAGGGGATACACCGCAGAATCTATCAGAAATTTTGCAGATACCATAGGGATAGCCAAAAGGGAAAACCTGGTAGACGTTTCTTTACTGGAATTCCATGTTAGGGAGCACTTAAATAAAATTGCACCCAGAGTGATGGCGGTATTAAACCCTGTGAAGGTAGTAATAACGAACTATCCGGAAGAAAATACCGAATGGTTGAAAGCAGAGAATAACCAGGAGGATGAGTCGGCTGGTGAAAGGGAAGTCCCTTTTTCAAGGGAATTATATATAGAACAAGAAGATTTTAAAGAAGAAGCCAATCGTAAATTCTTCCGTTTAAAATTGGGAGGTGAAGTGCGACTTAAAAATGGCTATATCATAAAGGCAGAAAGTTGTTCAAAAGATAAGGACGGGAATATAACCGAAATACAATGTACCTATGATCCTAAAAGCAAGAGTGGAAGTGGTACAGAGGAAAGTTTGCGAAAAGTAAAAGGAACGCTTCATTGGGTTTCGGTTTCACATGCTATTCCGGTAGAGGTTAGATTATACGACCGACTATTCACTGACGAAGCTCCGGATTCGCATAAGGACAAAGAATTTATGGAATTTGTAAACCCCGATTCACTTCAGGTGATCACCGCTTTTGCAGAACCAAGTCTAAAAGACGCTCAAGTTGAAGACCATTTTCAATTTCAGCGATTGGGATATTTTAATATAGATGCTGATTCCAAGCCAGGAAAGTTGGTTTTTAACAGAACCGTACCGCTAAGAGATACTTGGGCCAGAATTCAGGAAAAATCCTAGAATAGATTTTGTCTATTAATAAATATATAACAATAGGTATATTAAATTATTAATGGCTCAATTAGCACATTTCTGAGCCATTTTTAAGAAAAGCCAAAGGAAAGTCCTTGATGGCGGAACAAAACCGCCATTAGGAGTATTTAAAATCACTTTTGTCATTTCTTGAAATACAAAATGAAAAAACCTGAGGTTTTGCGAAACCTCAGGTTTTTATTTTATAGGAAATTGATTTACTGTTTCCCTTTTGTCTTGGGATTTGGCTTTGGATTATCTTTTTTCATTGCTTCCCCTATCATATTACTTGCTGTAAAAGATGCAACCATATTGTTCAACATATCACTTCCTGCCTGAGGTGAATTAGGCAGCAGAATAAGATTAGTATTGGTCTCCTCTCCAATTGCCTGAAGTGTATCATAATGTTGTGTCACTACGATCAAGGCAGAAGCTTCCTGAGAATTGATACCTACTTTGTTTAGTACTTCTACAGATTCTTCCAGACCACGAGCAATTTCTCGTCTTTGATCTGCGATCCCCATCCCCTGTAAACGTTTGCTTTCTGCCTCAGCTTTGGCTTTTTCCACAATGAGGATACGAGCCGCATCTCCTTCAAATTGGGCAGCAATCTTCTCTCTTTCAGAAGCATTAATACGGTTCATGGCTGCTTTTACCTGAGAATCCGGATCAATATCCGTAACCAGTGTTTTGATGATATCATATCCATAATCGAGCATGGCATCTTGCAGTTCGCTTTTCACTGCATTGGCAATGTCATCCTTTTTTACAAAGACATCATCCAATTTCATTTTAGGAACCTCTGCCCTAACCACATCAAATACATAAGAAGTAATTTGTTCATGAGGGAAATCTAAAATATAAAAGGCTTCATAAACCTTGGTTCGTATAATTACATATTGCACCGAAACTTTCAGTTTTACAAATACATCATCCAACGTCTTGGTTTCTACAATTACATCTAATTGTTGAATTTTTAAACTTACCCGACCAGCAATTTTATCCACTAACGGGATCTTCATCTGTAATCCGGAATTACGAATGCTGAGGAATCTACCAAACCGTTCAATGATTACAGCCGATTGTTGCTTCACTACAAAAAATGACATTAAGAGAATGATGAAGGCAAAAAAGAAGATCGGTATTAAAATAAAATTTCCCATTATTTTTGATTTAGTTAATGATTATAAAATTAGTGTATCTAATTGGTCGGAATTATTATCGTTTTGTTACAATTCAAGGTCGTATTTGCGCGGATTTAAATTTGAAATTCTACCAGTACTATGGTATTCGCTCTATCGCGTTCTGAATTCTCTTTATGCTTTCTTCTTTGCCAATTAGGGAGAGAATATCGAATAAATGAGGTCCTTTAAGATCACCCACAATTACAAGCCGCAATGGTGCCATTACCATCCCAAAGGTAAGCTCTTCCGCTACGATCCAATCTTTTACGATCGACTCTAATTTATCAGATTCAAAGGAGGGTGCTGCTTCTAATACTTTTTGGAGTTTACCCAGAATAGCAGGAGTGTTTTCCTTCCATTGTTTCTTAACTGGTTTTTCTTCGTAATGCCCGG
>CBDUON010000234.1:0-3167 GCA_965368835.1 uncultured Eudoraea sp.
CGTGCAATATAATTGGTATACCAGTTATTATTAACATTATTCTCGTACTCATTGGGTCCTGTAACCCCAAGGATCACATATTTATTTTTTTGTTTTGAGAATGTAGCTCTCTGATGCCAGAAGCGAGCAATACCTATCAACACTTCCAGTCCCATTTCAGGTATATACGTATAATCTCCCGTAAAGCGATAGTAATTGTAAATAGCAAATGCAATGGCACCATTCCTATGGATCTCCTCAAAGGTGATCTCCCATTCATTATGACACTCCTCCCCATTCATTGTAACCATGGGGTAGAGAGCAGCTCCATTAGTAAAACCTAATTTCTTAGCATTTTCAATGGCTTTTTCCAAATGATTATATCTGTATTTCAACAGATTCCTTGCCACATGATGATCTTTGGTCGCCATATAAAAAGGGATACAATAGGCCTCCGTATCCCAATACGTGCTCCCTCCGTACTTTTCACCTGTAAAACCTTTAGGGCCAATGTTGAGGCGCGAATCTTTTCCGAGATAGGTTTGATTGAGCTGAAAGATATTAAAGCGTATTCCTTGCTGTGCCTTGGTATCCCCATCAATGGTGATATCACTCATTTCCCAAATGTTGGCCCATGACTTTATTTGCATGTCCAGCAAAGCTTTAAAACCTAATGCACTTGCTTTATCAAGCGCTTTTTTTGAAGCGGCTACTAAATTGCCTCCTTTGTGATTCCTGGCAATGGTATATCCACCAAACTTGTGAAAGGAGACTGTGGTACCCTTTGCAACTTTCTGTTCATAATGATGCCCTACCCACAATTCTTTTTTATCCGTATTTATTGGTGTGCTGGTCATCTTACCTTTATAATGTAGATGACATTCCATAAAGGTGCATGTCTCAAAATTGGTCTTCATGGTATGGGCCTCAATAAATGCCCGGTTGCCATCGGAAGTAACCTGGGTAGTATTCCAGAATTTATCATCCCAATTTGTATCCTCATTGGTAATACCACTATCCAGATATGGAGAAAAGATAATGGTCATATCTTCCTTCACCGGGGTCACATTGTATTCTATAGCCCCAACCTCGTCTAATTGCAGGCTTAAAAATCTGGTCACTGATACCTTAATGGTCTTTTTATTAGGGAGGGTGGCAGTAAAACTTCGCTTGTACCATCCTTCTTTCATATTCAATTCCCGCCGAAAACCATCAACCTTGCTACAGGTGTTAAGGTCCAGTGCTTCGCCATCCACTAATACGTTTATTCCAATCCAGTTGGGGGCATTAATAACTTTGGCAAAGTATTCCGGATACCCGTTTTTCCACCAACCTACTCTGGTTTTATCAGGATAGTAAACTCCTCCAATATAACTCCCCTGGAAAGTAGGACCCGTATACAGTTCTTCAAAGTTTGCTCTCTGGCCCATAGCCCCGTTGCCCAGACTAAAAAGACTTTCCGAAGATTTTACATTTTCTTTCTCAAACCCTTCTTCAATGATAGACCAATTGTCTGCTTTTATATATTCTTTGTTCATATCCTATAGTTCTGCTAATTCTTTAATAAAATCGAGATCAATTTCCGTAAAATCCCTGAAGACAAAATGAGCATCGGTCAGGATCTCTTTTTTTCCAATACCTATACTTGTCATTCCGGCACTATTGGCGGCTTCAATACCTGCAAGGGCATCTTCAAATACAATGCAGTTTTCAGGCATAACTTTTATGTCCCTGGCAGCAATCATAAATACCTCAGGATCTGGTTTTGCCTTTGTTACCTGTGTGCCATCAACAATGGATGTAAAATAAGGAATAAGTCCCACTTTTTTTAAAATTGGACGGGCATTCTTACTTGCTGAACCAAGTGCCATGGGTATGTTATGTTCCCGGAGGTAATTTAATACTTTAGGAACATCTGGTAATATTTCAGATGCTGACATTGTTTCAATATAATGCAGATAGTCTTCATTTTTTTCTGCTAGCCACGCATCAAACTGCGTTTGGGATACTTTGAGGTTTCCCCAATCCAGAAGAATTTCCAGGCACCGCTTTCTGCTTACGCCCTTAAACTGTTCGTTTTGTTCTTTGGTGAATGGGATTTTCAATTCATCTGCCAGGTGTTTCCAGGCCAGGTAATGGTATTTGGCAGTGTCTACGATGACACCGTCCAGGTCAAATATAAATCCTTTTTTATGCATTTATTGGTTGGTCTAAACTTTATAATTTCCAAAACAGTTGCCAATATACAAAGTTGTCCTAAGATTGAGGTAGCGGTTTTTCAATTACCTATCTAATAACCCTTTTTACCTGTTAATGAGGAATACTAGGGAATAGAATTCTTACTAAAACTTGGGAGTAGAGGCTCGTTCTATTAAGGTAGCGGCAATTATCTTAGTTTCAAACACCTCTTCTTCTTCATTTTCATGATCGAGTTCAATCTTATCGATTAACATCTGAGCTGCAGTTTCCCCCATAATCTCTCCATGTTGATCTACAGATGTTAAAGTTGGGGTTGCATAATGAGATAAAATGCCATCAGTAAATCCTACAAATGCGATATCTTCAGGAATGCGGTAACCGATATTTTGGGCGATTCCCATACATTTCACTGCAAATATTTCATTAACGCATAATACAGCATCTACTGTATTATCTTTAAAGAATTTATTACTCTTTGTTTCATCATGCTGTTGATAAGGGAGTTGTAATACCAGTTTATCATCGATAGGCAGATTGTGCTCCTTCAATGCTCTGTAATAACCATCAGCTCGCTTGGCACTCACATTCAGATATCCTTCTGTAGTGATCAGAGCAATTCTCTTTCTTCCTGCTTTGATTAGTTTCTTGACCACTTGATATGCGGCCTCTTCATCATTTATAATGACCTTGTCACACTGAATTTCATCTGTCACCCGATCAAATAAAACAAGTGGAATCCCCTGTTCAGTAACTTCTCTTAAGTGATTGTAATCATTCTTTAATTGAGTCTCTCCGGCCAGTGCCATGATAAAACCATCAATGCTTCCATTTGCAAGCATCTCCATATTGATCACCTCCTTATTAAAAGATTCATCTGAAACACAAACGATCACGTTATATCCCTTGGCATTCGCATATTGTTCAATACCCCGAAATACAGTTGTAAAAAAATGATGCACAATGTCCGGGATGATTACGCCAATATTCCT
>CBDUON010000235.1:0-3152 GCA_965368835.1 uncultured Eudoraea sp.
ATGATCAGAGAAGCTTTAGAACCGGTAGAAAGCAACCATTTATTAGAGTATATAAGCTTACCCATATCGTCATAGACGTCTACCTGTGCGGTATTAGGTCCTGAGGTTCCTTGATTTAAGGCCTCAAAATCTAAGCGATTAAATCCTTTTTCAAGGGTAAGATTAACTCCTTTAAAGCTGCCTGTTAGGAGAATGTTAGGATCAATTACTTGTTCATTGGCATAGATCTTTACCCTGTCTCCGTCTACATATTCGTGATCACGGCAGACGATGCCAACAAATTTTGAGGTAGTTTTAATATCCCCCAAATACATATCTCCATAATGTTCTTTGCTATTTCCTTTTTCGCGCTCTCCCACCTTCGGATCGATCTTTAGATCATATCCTGCTTGTCTTAATTCTTTATCAGGGAGCATTTGAATATTTCTGGACATGAGGGAATCCTTTAGATTGGGGGTCTTACTCATATCGATCACTGAAGGCATTCTAAGCGCATTACCTTGCTGGGGACTGGCTTTGATATCTAGTGTTGGTTTTGGCCCTATTTTCAAAGGCTGTGTTTTAGGAATATCGGTTTGTGACATTCCAATCGCAACAAAACCCAAAATGAATAACAAGGTATAAAAGGCTTTCATAGCAACACTTTAAAGTGTTAAAGGTAGCAAATACCCTGCCATGAGGTTATAAAACGCTGTTAAATTCGATAAAGACCCTCCGTGACCTGTCTTATTTAATTTAGGATTTCAAGGATTGTTTTTGGATCTTCTTTCCCAATATTGAGGTCGGGTATCTGAGGTTTCCTGGTTCCAATACGCAGGAGTTACTTTATGGCCATCAAAGGTCTTAAGTTTGCGTTGGTAGATCCAAATGGTGGGATTAAAGACCATATCAGTAACGGCAACTGTATAGAGTTGCGGATCTTCCTCAGTCTTTTTTTTGTCTTCCTCTGTTAATACTTCAAAACCATTGTGTTCCAGTAATTTTATTAAGAAATCTCTTCGGTCTTTATCTACCCCTTTTTCTACAAAGGTGACCCTGGTTTCCTCAATACTACCAAACATATGTTTACCTCCTAACCCCATGTCTTTTTAATTAAACGTAGCACTTAATGAATAAATATAATCGTAAACCGGACTGTAGATCCCAAGTAACAATATGCCAACGACTGTGATTATAAGTCCTAATCGCATATATATCTTATTTTTAAAATAAGGTATGGCATCATCACTGGTTCGTAAGAACATAGCGCGTATAACCAGCAGATAATAGTAAAGAGAAATGGTAACGTTTACCACGGCCAGAAAGACCAACAGATAGTATCCTTTACTGGCAGCTGCTGTGAACAAGAAGAATTTACCAAAAAAACCTGCTACCGGAGGAATTCCTGCCAGGGAGAAGAGTCCTAACATCATCACCAGACTCAATTTCGGGTTTGTACGGTAGAGTCCTTCATAGTCTTTCATATTTTCTTTTCCAGTTTGTAATGAGATAGACTGCACTACACCAAAAGCAGCGAGATTGGAGAAAATATAGATCAACACAAAATAGACAACAGTAGCAGCTCCTAATTGGTTTCCTGTAATTAATCCCAGAAGGATAAATCCGGCCTGGGCAATGGAAGAAAATGCCAGAAAACGCTTCATATTCTGTTGTCGTAATGCGAATAAATTACCAATAAACATAGTAAGAACTGCCAGTACATATATCATGTCTTCCCAATACTGCATTAGCGGTTTTAAAACTGTAAACAGCAAGATCATCAGTATAAATACCGCAGCGCCTTTGGAAATAACAGATAGGTAAGAGGCAATGGGAATAGGGGCACCTTCATAAACATCTGCAGTCCAAAAATGAAATGGAACCAGGGAAATTTTGAATCCCAATCCGGCAAAGAAGAGCACCATACCCAAAATGGTAAGATCATTTCCGGTAATTGTACTAATAATATCTGCAAAATAGATTGAACCTGTTGTGGCATATAACAGTGTTATACCAAACAAAGATATTCCGGAAGCCAGGGCCGATGATAAAATAAGCTTTATCCCTGCTTCACTCGATTTCATTTTAAATATTTCAAAAGCTGCCAGGGAAGCCAGTGGAAGTGTTGATAATTCTAATCCTAAATAGAACATTAAAAAATCTCCTGATGACACCATAAAATAGATCCCCAGTAAAGAAGAAAACAACAGGATAAAAAATTCTGCACCCCGGTGTTGTAAGACTATTTTTTCTTTTACCCAGTCGGCAGCCTGTAACAGTACAATAAGGACACCCAGGTTCAAGATATTTTTAAAGAAATGTATCAAACCATTGGTTTGGAACATACCGCCAAAAACTGTCCCTTCACCCATAGGTAAAAATCCTAGAATGGTATGAAGGCCAAAAAGAAAGATGACTAATGGCACTACCAGGCTCTTTTTCTTCTCAGAAATGAAAATTTCAACTATAAGCAAGAGCAGGGCAATAGCCAGTAGTGAGATTTCTTGTCTTAACAGTAAAAAAGTATCGGTCTGCATGAAACGTTTCTTTTATAATACCCCTTGAATAAAGGGTTGTATACTCTTTAATATCATTTCGCTTAGCCATAAAGGGGCCACCCCTATACCTATAATGGGCAATAGCATTAATAATATGCCTGTTTTCTCATACCAGGTAACTTTTTCCATCACCAAAAAGGAATCATTTTTAACAGGACCCATCAACATGATCCCTACTACACGTAAAATGTAAACCGCAGTAACTACTATCGCTGAAATAGCGAAGATGGTTGCTATCCTATATGGAAGTTCGGTGTGTTCAAAAGCACCTACAAATATGTTCATTTCTGCTACGAAACCACTAAATCCAGGTAATCCCAGGGAAGCAAGGCCTGCAATAACATAGGTTGCGGAAATAAAGGGTATTACCTTTAAAAGTCCACCTAATTTAGTTACATCCCTCGTATTGGTCCTTCCGTAGATCATCCCTATCAACGCAAAGAACAAGGCCGTCATAAAACCATGAGACAAGGATTGAAGTATGGCACCGTTCCATGCAGTTTTGTTAAGCATCAAAAGTGCAAACAACACTAACCCCAAATGACTTACAGAAGAGTAGGCATTGATATATTTTAAATCTGTTTGCCGGATGGCGGCAAAGGCTCCGTAAATAAC
>CBDUON010000236.1:0-3134 GCA_965368835.1 uncultured Eudoraea sp.
AATCAGAATGATCGCAATCCTATAGCTATCGCAGAGATTGCAGAACAAGAGAATATCTCCCAAAAATTCCTGGAGAGTATTCTGCTCACTTTGCGCCGTACAGGCTATTTGGGGTCTAAAAAAGGCAAGGGGGGAGGGTATTACCTTATTAAAGATCCTTCTGAAATACCTATGACCACTGTAATGCGTGTTCTCGAAGGCCCAATAGCTATGGTGTCTTGCGTAAGTCTTAACTTTTACGAAAAATGCGAGGATTGTCCGGATGAACAAAGTTGCTCCGTGCATAAATTAATGCTAAAGGTGCGCGATAGTGCCCTTGATGTGTATCGCAATACCACCCTCGCAGATCTTATAGCGTAGGTGTCATATTCCCAATAGGTTTTTATTTCTGCTGAAAATACCCAAATAAATCTGGAGTATTTTTATTAATCTACTAAAACTATAGGGTAAATAACAAAAATTGCCGGTTACTTGTCAAAAGCATCAATATAATATGCTATTTTTGAAATACCTACTAAAACTATAGGCTAAATAATTTTAGTGCATAAATTAATAGAAATAGCATCATGGAGTTTACAGATCAGCACCTAGAACACTTAAATGCACAGTTCAGAGGAATCCCCATTGAAGAGATCATAGGCTGGGCGCTAGATTATGCCCGGAGCCCCATTCTCACTACTAATTTTGGACCTTATTCCGCCTCTCTTTTACACGCGGTAACGGCAATACGAGAAGATGTGCCCGTGATATGGTGCGATACCGGCTACAACACAGAAGCTACCTATATTCATGCCGATGAGGTGATGAAATCGCTCGATCTGAATATGAAGATCTATGTTCCTAAACAGACCAGAGCAAGGAGAGATGTCCTTATGGGGATCCCGGATATTGACGACCCCAGGCATGCCGAATTTACCCGGCAGGTAAAACTAGAGCCGTTTCACAGGGCCATCAGGGAACACCAGCCAGATGTATGGTTTACCAATTTACGGAAAGGGCAGACCGCCTTCCGGGATAGTCTGGACATGCTGAGCATAAGTAAGGAAGGAATATTAAAGGTAAGTCCGTTTTATCACTGGAATGATACTCAACTGAATGCCTATCTGAGGGAACATAAGCTTTCCAACGAGCAGAACTACTATGACCCTACTAAGGTGCTCCAAAATCGGGAATGTGGAATACACCTATAATAATATCCACGTATTTACATAGTGTATTAGGTTTTGAGCAAGCAGCAAAAGAATCTAAATAGAGAAGAATTGGTACCGCTTATTGTCTGGGCAGAAATAAACCGATTTACTTGTTTTTATTAGCATTCTGGTGTTTCTTTGTGATAGTTCATATACACGATGAAATTTGTTATCAAGAAAGGTGGAGGGACTAGACCCGTTGAAACCTTAGCAACCCTTTAGCTACTAAAGAAGGTGCTACATTCTATCACGCCCCGGGCGCGACAGATAACGTACAATTAAGCATTTCTGCTTATTTCCATTCTTGATACACAATACTTTCTAGCCAGTGACATATTCTCCAAAGGAGTTGAGTATGATTCATTGTAAGTGTGTTTAAAAAAGAGATGATGAAAAGTATACAAGAACTTTTAGAGGAACGTATCCTTGTATTAGACGGAGCCATGGGCACTATGCTGCAGCAATACAAATTTACGGAGGCCGATTTTCGGGGAACCCGATTTAAAGACTGGCCACATCCTTTACAGGGAAATAACGATCTGTTATCCCTTACTCAGCCACAGGCAATAGCCGATATTCATCAGAAATATTTTGACGCAGGTGCAGATATTGTAGAAACTAATACCTTCTCAGGAACTTCCATCGCCATGGCAGATTATCATATGGAAGACCTGGTCTATGAATTAAATTATGAGTCGGCCAGGATCGCAAAAGAAGTAGCTGTAAAGTGCACTGCCAGAGAACCCCAAAAGCCTCGTTTTGTAGCAGGCAGTATAGGGCCAACAAACAAAACAGCCAGTATGTCCCCAGATGTGAACGACCCCGGCTTTCGGGCCGTTTCCTTTGAAGATTTACGCCTTTCATACCGGGAACAAGTGGAGGGATTGCTAGATGGAGGTGTGGATCTGTTACTGGTAGAAACTGTATTTGATACGCTGAACGCAAAGGCTGCCTTGTTTGCCATTGAAGAAGTTAAGGAGGAAAGGGGTATAACAGTACCAATTATGATCAGTGGAACAATAACAGACGCCTCGGGCCGAACCTTATCTGGTCAGACAGCCGAATCATTCCTAATATCTGTATCGCATATCCCTTTTCTATCCGTCGGTTTTAACTGTGCACTTGGGGCAAGTCAATTAGTACCTCATCTGGAAGTATTATCAGCTAAAACATCGCTGGCAGTGTCTGCCCATCCCAATGCTGGCTTGCCAAATGCCTTTGGGGAATACGATCAGAGTCCGGAAGAAATGGCCTTTCAGATAAAAGAATATCTGGAGAAAGGCCTTGTGAATATTGTGGGAGGCTGCTGTGGAACCACGCCTGCTCATATTATGGCCATCGCTAAATTAGTTCAGGAATTTGAACCCAGAAAATGTTTGATCTCCGTATGAATCTGAAGAAGCTACATATAGTGCAAGAACCTGCCTCTTTCCTGTCTTCAAAAGACAAGAATCCAGATAGGAAGTACCTAAAACTTGCAGGCCTGGAACCTCTTATTGTTACTCCGGAAAGTAATTTTATAAATGTAGGAGAACGTACCAATGTTGCCGGATCCCGTAAATTCCTCCGACTTATCAAAGAGGGAAAATTCGATGATGCAGTTGCTATTGCCAGACACCAGGTAGAAGGCGGGGCACAGATCATTGATGTGAATATGGATGATGGTCTAATTGATGGGAAGGAGGCCATGGTAAAATATTTAAACCTTATCCTCGCAGAACCCGATATTGCACGGGTACCCATCATGATAGACAGTTCTAAATGGGAAATTATTGAAGCCGGCTTGCGAGTGGTACAAGGAAAATGTGTCGTTAACTCCATCAGCCTTAAAGAAGGGGAGAAAGAATTTATTAGACAGGCACAACTAATTCGTCTTTATGGAGCTGCAGTGATTGTAATGGCCTTTGATGAGAAAGGGCAGGCAGATAATTATGATCGCCGACT
>CBDUON010000237.1:0-3082 GCA_965368835.1 uncultured Eudoraea sp.
TCTCCACTGCTGGCCCTGCTGTGCTGCAGCATCCCCTTTACAATAGAATCTGCCCGTTTGCCGTGGTGGGCAATTTTTTCCATGTTTTGATCTATATCTGTGAGAAGTTCTTCTTCCAGACTTTCATCCCGATCTTTTTTATTCTTGGCTTTCTCTTCTTTTAACTCTTCAATCAATTCACGATTTACTTCCGAGAAATTATTGACAAAGTTCAGTGGGTTTTGTATCTCGTGGGCGATACCTGCTGTAAGCTCCCCAAGACTTGCCATTTTCTCCGATTGAATTAATTGTGCCTGGGTACTTTTAAGGCTGGTGATGGTTTTCCGCAATTCGGAGGTTCTAAAGGCAACTTTCTCCTCAAGCAACTTATTTTTTCTTTTGAGTTGTTTTGATCGGTATTGCACTATGATCCAAATACAGCCAAAGGCTATAAAAGCATAAAGTATGTATGCCCACCAGGTCTGCCACCAGGGAGGAAGTATATTAAAAGTATACTGAACAGGACTACCCCATTGCCCGGTTAATTCTCTGGTTTCTAAGATAAAGGTATATTTCCCGGGGGGGAGGTTAAAATAATTTTTCGATTCCGATTTGCTGCCCGGATAGTTCCACTTGCTTTCATTTCCTTCCAGCATATACCTGAAGGCGATCTTATCGCGGTTTAAAACATTGAGATTCGCATATTGGAACCTCAGGTAATTCTGGTCATAGGGAAGTTTTAAACCTATTGGCAAGTTGTATGGGAAGGGAAGACTGTCCCATTTGATTTTATTTTCATAAACATAGCCCGTATCTGCCGGCAGGGTACTTTTTAAATAATAGCTATTTCCTCCTGCGTCCCAAAGGGTGTCAGTTTCGGTTAACAGTGTTTCATACTTAGTATAGCTATCAAAAGATTGATCATGGTCCATAATACTGATGCCGGTAATTTGGGTCTTCATGGACGTAGTGTCTACGATCACATCCGGAGCTATAATGTTTATTTGTAGATCAGGGGTGGCCCCAGGAAACCAGAGTTCCCCATTTTTAAGGAGTGTGCTTGCATTGGCAGAATAGTCATTTGCTCCAAAGCCCTGAGCCAAGCCATAGTTATAGAAAATCCAGGCGTCCGATTTCTTAGCCGGGGGTTTTACCTTAATGAGGCCTTCAGCACTACCCAGATAAACCATCCCATCGCGCTGATTAAGTTCGTATATTAAAGGAGGTAAAAGGCCTTCTTCCTTTCCAAAATTGGTGATGGTCTGTGATGCGATATCGATCACTGACAAGCCCTCTGAAGTGGCCACCCAAAGCTCGGTTTTATTTCGCAACAACATCGTTGTCACATTGTTATGAATTAAGCCTTCGTTTTCCCCAACACGTTGAAGAGTATTCGCCTTTTTGTTTATCATCACTAACCCACTGTTGGCAATGACCCAATAATTACCAATACCATCTTCAATCATCCGGTTGGAGGCACTACTTGGCACTAAAGCTCCATCTATTCTCAATTTTTTAATAGTATTCCTTTCCGTGTCATATACTAATACGCCTTCGGTATTGGTTGCCAGCCAGAAGTGATTATTTTCATCAATTACAAAGTCTCTGATTGTGCCATTAAAGGTTGCCTCCAGGCTGTAATAGTTAATGCGATTCTGACCACGATCATAGACAGAAAATCCGTTTTCACCGGAGATAAAGATCCTATCTTTTTCAAACTCCTTTATCTTGTAAATTGGATTGTTTCTTCTGTGTTTTAACTGTTGGTTGCTCAGTCTTTTGACAGTTTTTTTCCCCGGATTCAGTATATCAATGCCGTTGGAACCTAACCAGATATCCCCTCTATTTGTCTCTTCCACAGACCATACATCAGGGTTGTTTAATCCGTTGTCAGCATCTAATGACTCTACCAAAGGGCTATTAGGATCTATTAGTTCCACGCCCCTGTTGTGTGTCCCAAGCCAAAGGACCCCATGTTTGTCCTTGATAGCATATCCCATTCGGTTATTGGCAGCAGGGATCCCCAAAGTGGCAAAGGATCGTAGCTGTTTTTGGTCCGCACTCAGGATATAGACACTGTCTCTTTGAAAGATCCATAAACGACCACGGGCATCCTCTTCAAAAAGTCGTCCAAAACCATGATACCCGTTCTCCTTATTTAGTTTTTTTACAGTCTTTTCCTTCAAGCTAAATCCGAGAATTAGAGGTTCTTGCTGCAGGGCATCTATCCATATGGTTCCTTTACTGTCTTCAAAGAGTTTTGCAACAAATCCAAGCTTATAATCTGCCGTATCATGTATGTCCTTAAAGCTTTTTCGGTCTGGTGAAATCACACTTATATGTCGGTCGTTTCCTCCAATACTGATCCATAGATTCTCTGCGGAATCTTCCAGAATGCGTATTGGTGTATTAAACCCTTCGTTAGCGACTTTGTGTAATTCTGTCATGTCGCTTTTCATGGTATAAAGGCCATTGAGCCAATGTATCCACCATATTTTATTGTTGTGATCACAATAAACATCTGAAATTAAATTCCCCCTGAAAAAAGAGGTCTCTATGTTCTTCTCAAAATCTAATACTACCATGCCATCAGCCGTTCCCAACCACAACCTGCCTTCCTGGTCCTTGGCGATATTAAAGATCTGATCGTAATCATAGGTGGTAATGCTTTCGCCATTATAAAGACTTAAGCCTCCTTCATAGGTGGCAATCCAATAGGTGCCGTCCTCATTCTCCAGGATCTCCTTTATTTCATCCGAAGGTAGCCCCTCACTTTTAGAAAGCTGCAATATTGCATGATGTAACTCGGGCACTCTCCTTGGCATTTCCATTTTAGTGACCACTGGTTTTGGAATAATGGATTTTTTCATTCCCATGGAGACGGTATCTAAAATAAATTCATTCTCCGGCAATGCATCAAAATTTAAAGCATACTCCTTCATGGGTGCCTTCAAGGGTTTAAATTCACTGGTGACCAATGGGGTAGAGGGCAATTTATCTATATCGAGTGTATAGGATTGAGGTGGAGGAATACTGTCTGAAGGCACAAGCTCCCACTCAATATTTTTAGCTTCTGTATATTTTAATGGCTTTGTAATTGGTG
>CBDUON010000238.1:0-3041 GCA_965368835.1 uncultured Eudoraea sp.
TTGTTTGCAACAGCCATCAGCATTTTGTTTGCCTTTATTCAATACCAGGATTTTACGCAAACTCAGCCCGCTATTATTTTTGCTTCAGAAACTGCAGTGAAGGAAGAACCCAACAACAGGAGCAATTCAATTTTTGACCTTCATGAGGGAACTAAAGTTTTTGTAGAAGAAGAATTAAACGATTGGAATAAAATTAGGTTAGCAGATGGTAAAAATGGATGGATCCCCGCAACCGATCTAAGAATGTTAAAAGATTTTAAATAATCATTAACATAATTTTACTAATTTTCCCTTTATTTTTAATTTTGGCCTTTTTGAGTTTATGAAGTCATTTATAATTGTCATCTTAACGTCTGTCTGGTTAACCGGGATCCTGGCACCTCCAATACTGCAGCTTTTGGATGTTACCAAGCCTATTATAACCATCAATTTAAATGAAGAAGAGCCCCAGGAACAGGCAAAAAAAGATCTTAGCGAAGAGATCATTCTTTCAAATCTACCCGGACATCAATCCGTTTTCTTTTTAAGTAGTTTATCCCAAACTAACTGGGAACACAGTTTACGTTATTTGTCTTACTCTACAGAGATACAGCTTCCTCCTCCTGAGGTTATTTAGTATTGTTTCATCTCATTTTTTATTACTAAGCAATTTTGGACCCTTGGTTCAGGAACTAAATACCTTGTTATTATGTTTAAAACTTTAAAAAACGATTTACCTGCAAGTATCGTCGTATTCTTTGTAGCCCTTCCACTATGTCTGGGTATAGCCCTTGCCAGTGGAGCGCCACTATTTTCCGGTTTAATTGCCGGAATTATAGGCGGTATTGTTGTTGGTTCTTTAAGTGGCTCTCAAATTGGGGTGAGCGGCCCGGCTGCGGGGTTAGCCGCTATTGTACTTACAGCTATTGGCGCATTAGGCGGATATCAGAACTTTTTGGTGGCTGTAGTGCTAGGTGGAGTTATTCAATTACTTTTTGGTGTATTAAAAGCAGGGGTCATAGGATACTACTTCCCATCTTCTGTTATTAAAGGTATGCTTACGGGCATAGGTATCATCATTATCCTAAAGCAGATTCCCCACTTTTTTGGATATGACGCAGATCCGGAAGGCGATTTTGCCTTTTTTCAGGTGGATGGAGAAAATACCTTTTCCGAGATTATCAATTCTCTAAACTTTATTAGTCCTGGCGCAACCATCGTCGCCGCACTTGGGTTGGGAATACTGATCCTTTGGGATAAGATCCTAACCAAAAAATCCAAGATATTTCAATTGATCCAGGGTCCTTTAGTTGCAGTAGTAGTTGGAATATTGTTTTTTGTTCTCTTTAAGGACCATGAAATTTTGTCAATTTCAGGAGCGCAATTGGTAAGTGTCCCAATTCCCGATGATGCTACTTCGTTTATAAAGCAATTCAGCTTTCCTAATTTTAGTGTTATCACCCGTCCTGAGATCTGGATCACCGCCTTTACGATTGCATTGGTTGCAAGTTTGGAAACACTGTTGTGTGTAGAGGCAACAGATAAACTAGACCCTGAAAGAAGGGTAACACCAACCAACCGGGAACTATTGGCACAGGGAACAGGAAACATCATATCCGGATTGATTGGCGGACTTCCAATTACCCAGGTCATTGTTCGTAGTTCTGCCAACATCCAATCTGGAGGGAAATCAAAAATGTCTGCTATTATCCACGGATTCTTATTACTGATCTCTGTTATTCTTATTCCAAGATTATTAAATATGATCCCTTTGTCTGTATTAGCTGCAATATTATTAATTGTAGGATACAAACTGGCTAAACCGGCACTCTTCAAGAAAATGTATGATCTAGGGTGGAAGCAATTTGTTCCTTTTACGGTAACGGTTGGTGGGATTATCTTTACAGATCTCCTTGTTGGTATTGGTTTGGGCTTAGGTGTAGGAATAGTTGTGATCCTTATTAAAAGTTACCAAAATTCGCATTTCCTGCATATTCAGGATAAAAGTAATGGTGTACATAAGCTAAAAATGACGCTGGCCGAGGAAGTTACCTTTTTTAATAAAGGGGCTATTTTAAAAGAATTGGAGGGTATACCTAAAGATACTTATCTTGAGCTCGATGTCAGAAATACCAGGTATCTGGATAATGATATTATTGAGATCCTGGAAGATTTTTCCTGGAAAGCCAAAGAAAGGAATATTGATATTAAATTGATCTCGGAAAAAGGCACCGTTGACAACCCTGCCAGTTTTATAGAATTTTTCAACCTTCGGCCTAAAACAGTATAAATAAAATAATTAAAACAAAACAAAATGAAAATAGAAGAAGTATTCAAGCATAATAAAAGTTGGATCGCAGAGAAACTAAATACAAACCCTGATTTTTTCGATGATTTAGGGAAAGGTCAGAATCCTGAAATGCTCTATATTGGTTGTTCAGATAGTAGGGTAACCGCTGAAGAAGTAATGGGCATGGGTCCTGGCGAGGTTTTTGTTCACAGAAATATTGCCAATATGGTTATCAGCATAGACCTCAATGTTATGTCTGTAGTAGAATACGCCATAGAGCATTTAAAGGTAAATCATGTGGTTGTTTGCGGACATTATGGTTGTGGAGGTGTAAAAGCCGCCATGCAGTCGGCAGATCTGGGGGTATTAAATCCCTGGCTACGCAATATTCGTGATGTGTATAGGATCCATAAACAAGAATTGGATGGAATAACCGATGAAGAAAAGAAATACGAACGATTGGTAGAGCTCAATGTACAGGAGCAGTGTGTAAACCTGATAAAAACAGCGGCCGTACAAAAGGCTTATCGAGACAGAAATCTAAAGGTCTATGGTTGGGTGTTCGATGTACATACGGGGAAATTGGTCGATCTGAATATCCATTTCGAAAGTATTCTCAAAAACATCATGGAGATCTACCATCTGGATTGATATTTTAGTTACCCTTTTGAGGATTAAAAAGCCAATGAAATTCATTGGCTTTTTTATTAGAATAATTCAACTATCTTAGAAGCTGAAACTACCTAACTAATTCTATGAAGTCATTATTTAC
>CBDUON010000239.1:0-3009 GCA_965368835.1 uncultured Eudoraea sp.
GATTCCGCACTCCTTCAACATCTGTCATGATCCTGGAAACCAGTTCGCCCGACTTAGTATTGTCGAAGAATCGGATGGGGAGTGACAAGATCTTGTGTTGAACCTGGGCACGTAATTCAGAGATCATATACTGTGCCTGTACGCTCAGTATTTTTGTCAATAAAAAAGAGGTAACTGCTTGTATAAAAACAGCAACGATTACAATTCCTATAAGTAGCTTTAAAAACGGGACGTCCTTATTGGGGATAATATCATCCATTAAATATTTAAGGGACATAGGAGCCACAAAACTGGCAGCCTTGCTTATTACAATTAAAATGAGACCTATAAAAACGAGATTTCGGCGAGGCCAAATTATAGTCTTAAATGCTTTGAGAATGCTTACTTTCTTATCGGCCATAAATGAAATGATGATTACTTCCTGAAGGCCCCCAAGTTACGATTAAAATCAGCAAAATATATGTAGGAAATCTGTGCTAATAATTTATTCTAAATTAGTATTTCAGCAAGAAGTCTGTTAAATTCACGCTGCAACAAATTTAAACTATGGAAACACAGGATAGTAATGGGAATCTTCTGGAAGATGGAGACAATGTGCATGTTACAAAGGATCTTAAGATAAAAGGAATGTCGAAGACCTTAAAAAGAGGAAACCTTATTAAGAATATCAGACTTACCTCAGATTCTGATGCCGTGGAATGCAGGATCGGGAAAAGTACCATTGTATTAAAAACTCAGTTTTTAAAGAAAGCCTAGTTATGAAATCGATACGACTCCTTTTTATTATTTTATTTCTTGCCTCATGTAGTGCTGTAGACAAACCTTCCGATCTTGAACGTTGGGAAACATATGCAGAAAACACTACCATTATCAGAGATGATTTTGGTGTACCTCATATATATGGGAAAACAGATGCAGATGCCGTTTTCGGATTGTTATATGCTCAATGCGAAGACGATTTCAACAGAGTAGAACAAAACTACATCTGGGCTACAGGCAGGCTGGCAGAGGTAGATGGGGAGGAGGCATTATACAGCGATTTAAGAGCTCATTTGTTTATGACAAAGGAAGAAGCGATTGCTAATTATGAAAAAAGCCCGGAATGGTTGAGAGACCTATGCGATGCATTTGCAGCGGGGATAAACTATTATTTGTACACCCATCCGGAGGTAACACCCAGGCTATTGACAAAATTTGAACCCTGGATGCCTATGTATTTCAGTGAAGGTTCTATAGGGGGCGATATAGAACGTATAAGCACTAAAAAAATTCAGGCGATGTACGAAAAGGGAATTGAATTTCCTCAGATGATTGAAGCCGAGTTTGAAAAGAAAGAAGCGGAACTGGAACCCCAGGGATCTAATGGGATCGCTATTTCAGGGAAACTCACACAGTCTGGCAATGCAATGCTTTTAATTAATCCACATACCTCATTCTTTTTTAGGGGAGAGGTTCACGCAGTCAGTGAAGAAGGACTTAATGCCTATGGAGCGGTAACATGGGGGCAGTTTTTTATCTATCAGGGGTTTAATGAAAAAACAGGCTGGATGCACACCTCCACCTATACGGATGTCATGGATGAATTTGTAGAAACCGTGGTGGACCAGGAGGGAGATCTGCTATATCAATATGGAGAAGAACTACGGCCTGTGACAATCTCAGAAGTCACCCTAAAGTATAAGGAGGGAGATGAATTGAAGGAAAAGACGTTTCCAACATACAGAACGCACCACGGGCCCATTACCCATATGGAGGGAGATAGGGTGGTAGCCTCCGCAATGATGTGGGAACCCGTAAAAGCGCTGGAGCAATCTTATATACGTTCAAAACAACAGGGGTATGATGGATTCAGGGAGATGATGGATATACGGACCAATTCTTCCAATAATACGGTATATGCTGATGCAGAAGGAAATATTGCCTATTTCCATGGTAATTTTATTCCGGTACGGGATACTATCTATGATTATTCGCAACCAGTAGAAGGTAAAGATCCCAGGACAGATTGGAAAGGCTTACATACTGTAGATGAGAATATTTTGGTCTTGAATCCGGAGAACGGGTGGATTCAAAATTGCAATTCAACCCCGTTTACTTCAGCTCTTGAATACAGCCCCAAAAAGGAGAACTATCCTAACTATATGTCTATAGACAGGGAAAATTTCAGAGGGGTACATGCAATAGAATTATTGAGAAACAGAAGTGGCTATACCTTAGACAGTCTTATTCAAATGGCCTATGATCCTTATTTGCCGGCATTTTCGGTACTATTACCCGGCTTGGTGGAAGCCTATGACCAATTGCAGGCTAAAGACCCTGAAATGGCGAAGGCCATTGACATTCTGAGGGATTGGGACTACAAGACCTCCAAGGAATCCATAGGAATGACCTTAGGACAGTTTTATGGTACTATTTATGGCAGGGAAGGAGCTCGCCCGTATGCTATGAACGATATGGAAGCCATGACCTATTTTGGGTCTGCCTCTCCTCACAAAGAACGAATTACAATATTTAAAAAGACCTTAGAGCAACTAAATAATGATTTTGGGACCTGGGAAACACCATGGGGGGAGGTTAACAGGTATCAACGTCTTAATGGCGATATTCGTCAGGCTTTTGATGATTCTAAACCCAGCATCCCTATTGGTTTTGCGTCCGGGCGCTGGGGGGCACTGGCTGCTTATGGTGTAAGCTATACTAACAATACTAAAAAGATCTATGGTACCCGCGGGAACAGCTTTGTAGCGGTTGTTGAGTTTGGTGAGAAAGTGAAAGCAAAAAGTATATTGGCAGGGGGACAAAGTGGAGATCCTTCTTCACCACATTTTGATGATCAGGCACAACCATATGCCGATATAAAATTTAAAGATGTGGCTTTCTATAAGGAGGATGTTTTGAAAAGGGCGCAAGAGACCTATCAGCCAGGTAAACGGTAGGGGACTTATTCCTTTACAATGATCAGAGAAGCTTTAGAACCGGTAGAAAGCAACCATTTATTAGAGTATATAA
>CBDUON010000240.1:0-3007 GCA_965368835.1 uncultured Eudoraea sp.
TTCAACTTTAGGAGATAAGACCTTTCCAGAGTTTTAAAACCGAAATAATCGTAGCCAAAATCACGGTTGTAAATGATGGTAGAATCTAAAATATCTGCATTTTCTGAAATAACTTTAAATACCTCATCAGACAACAAGGGAGCCTTTTTCCCTGTTCTGGGATTCACGTATTCATGCAGGTCCTTCATGGTCTCGTAGAACGACTTTTTGGTATTCTTGTGTAGGTTGGAGACAGAGATACGCGCCGCGAGCTTAGCGTAATCTGGATGTGCCGTAGTTAAGGTAGCTGCGATCTCAGCAGCCAAATTATCTAGTTCTGAAGTTGTTACCCCATCATACAGGCCTTCAATAACCCGCATAGCCACTTTTACCGGATCTACAAGATCATTAAGGCCATAACACAATTTACGTACACGGGCCGTGATCTTGTCAAACATCATTAACTCTTTTCTGCCATCTCTTTTTACTACAAACATCTTGTTACAATTATTTAATTAGATAATATGGTTGGTTTAAGTTCTTTACAAAATTTTAACGTTTTAAAAAAAGGCCCACAAAAACCCCGAAATATTCAGGGTTTTTATAAACGGTTCTATTAAAAGTCAGCGTCGAAACTGATCTTTTGAGAATCCGCATCTTGTTCCTTATTTAAGACTCCGGCTTTCTGATATTCGGATACACGTTTTTCAAAGAAATTAGTCTTCCCCTGAAGGGAGATCATATCCATAAAATCAAATGGGTTGGTAGAATTATAAACTTTTTCGCATTCTAGTTCTACCAAGAGTCTGTCTGTTACAAACTCCAGATATTGCGTCATTAACTTGGCGTTCATCCCAATAAGACTTGCAGGTAAAGATTCTGTGATGAACTCGCGTTCTATGTTTAAGGCATCTACCAGGATCTCAGTAATGCGCTTTTTTGGTACTTTATTCACTAAGTGCTTATTGTGAAGATGCACAGCGTAATCGCAATGCATGCCTTCATCTCTCGAGATCAATTCGTTTGAGAAGGTAAGTCCGGGCATTAGGCCTCTTTTCTTTAACCAGAATATGGAACAAAATGCTCCGGAGAAAAAGATCCCTTCAACGGCTGCAAACGCAATAAGACGCTCAGCAAAGCTGGGAGAATCTATCCATTTTAGTGCCCAATCGGCCTTTTTCTTAATGGCCGGGAAGTTCTCAATTGCTTTAAATAGTAGGTTCTTTTCCTTTTCATCTTTAACATAGGTATCGATCAAAAGAGAATAGGTTTCAGAATGGATGTTCTCCATCATGATCTGAAAGCCATAGAAGAACTTAGCTTCTGAATACTGTACTTCATTGACAAAATTTTCTGCCAGGTTTTCGTTAACGATTCCGTCTGAAGCAGCAAAAAATGCTAAAATGTGCTTTATAAAATACTTCTCATCATCGTTAAGTTTATTATTCCAATCGGCTAGATCCTGATGAAGATCAATTTCTTCAGCTGTCCAAAAACAGGCTTCACATTTCTTATACCATTCCCAAAGATCATGATGCTTAATTGGAAAAATTACAAATCTATCTTCATTTTCTTCAAGGATTGGTTCTAAGAGTTTTGACATTTCTTGTTCTTATTAGTGTTAGTTTATGAGTGAAAAAGTGGATCGAGCTGGGACTAACAAAGATTAGAAAATGTTATTAAATTGTAAAGTGTGTTTCATGATTACGGGCTCAAAGTTTTTAACACAGTATGTTGAAATCTAGGCTCGCCTGCTATGTTTATTACCCTTTTGTACAACTGATATCCTGTATAAATTTTTGTCATACTTGCACAGTAAAAGAATAGACCAGAAAGTATATTAAATTATACTAGCTGGTGTTATAGTGCAATCTACTCTTGCATCTTAATGTCTATGGGGATTAATAAGAATAAGCCTCTGTATTTTACTAAAGTTCTATCGTTTGTTTCAATTAATAGCAAATCATAGAAAATAGTAAGGAAAGAGCAGATCTTCAATAATAAAAAGCAAATGGTCACATATTAAGTTTGTGAACAGAGCGAAAATTGAAAATAATATAAAGGAAAGTGATCTGTACAATAGTAAAACATGTACAGCTAAAAATAAAAAATTGAAGTGGTTTCGTTTT
Organism: uncultured Eudoraea sp.; assembly: GCA_965368835.1. Taxonomy (GTDB): domain Bacteria; phylum Bacteroidota; class Bacteroidia; order Flavobacteriales; family Flavobacteriaceae; genus Muriicola. The sequence continues at coordinate 2,109 of CBDUON010000240.1, forward strand.
ACTTGGGAAGATCGTTGCTCAGTGCAGTACTTTCCAGGAGTGATGACTCTGGTGTATTAATCTCCATTGCAACCTTTTCATTGGTTGCTGCACGATCTCTGTTCTCTGTTATAGATGCAATGATAAGAACGAACACTAATAAAAGAAATAAAAGAACACATTTTCTCATTGTGTGGGGTAATTGGTTGTGTTATTACACCTTCTATACATCTATTTTACCTCAAAAAACGGACTGAGATGTATATTAGGGAGTGGAAAGCTAGGAAATGTAAGAGGGGATTAAAAAATATTCCGTTAACGGTATAAAATACTCTATGAACTACATTCTAATGTTGTGAAGAATTGTATTCCTGCGCTACATCTTCTAACTCTTTATACCATTTTTTTCCAAATTTTCGGATAAGTGCATCTTTTACAAAACGGTATACAGGAACCTTAAGACTTTCTCCTAATTCACAGGCAGGATCGCAAAGCTGCCATTTGTGATAATTTACAGCTGTTAACTCTGTATACTCAGTAACTCGGATAGGATAAAGATGGCACGATACCGGTTTCTTCCAACTCGTTACTCCTTTTTCATAGGCCTGTTCCAGACCACATTTAGCTATCCCCCTATCATTAAATATCACATAGGCACATTCGCTATTGTCTACAAGTGGAGTTTCCCATTCCCCATCTTCCCCTTTTACAAATGCTCCCTGCTCTTCAATGGCTTCAATTCCTTCAGGTCGAAGAAATGGCTTTACGCTGGCATAAATATCTACCAGGATTTCAGTCTCTTTGTCCTCAAGAGGGGCTCCGGCATCACCGTCTACGCAGCATGCTCCTTTACAGGCTGAAAGATTACACACAAAGTCTTTCTCAATGATCTCTTCTGAAACCAGTGTTTTTCCTAGTTG
>CBDUON010000241.1:0-2996 GCA_965368835.1 uncultured Eudoraea sp.
GCGGTTGCACAGGCTCAAAAAGTAGTAAAAAGGTTAGACACCCTGCTTTCTGCCAACGGGGTTGATGTGAAATACGCTATTCATCCTGTGGCCGGTAGAATGCCGGGGCATATGAATGTACTGCTGGCCGAAGCAGATGTCCCATATCCCAAATTACTCGATATGGAAGACGCTAATGAGGCTATGTCTAATACGGATATGGTACTGGTGATAGGTGCCAATGATGTAGTGAATCCTGCGGCTTATGACGACCCAGCAAGTCCAGTCTATGGGATGCCGGTCATCAATGTGTGGGAGGCTAAAAATGTAGTGGTCATGAAGCGGAGTATGAGTCCGGGATACGCCGGCATTCAAAACCAATTGTTCTTCCACCACAAGACCAAAATGCTTTTTGGTGATGCAAAAGCCACCTTAGAGCAACTCAATGATGAGGTAAAGACACTAGATAGTTAAATCAGTTACTTCACTTATTGTTTCGTTCGCTTAAGGTCAAATAGATCTTTTCTCCGGTCGCGCAGGTTTCTTACTGCGCCAAACTGATTCAGTTCACGTAATAGATCAATATCTACATCCGCTATCAGGATCATTTCGGTATTTGGGGTGGCTTCTGCTTTAATTCCATTGGTAGGAAAGGAAAAATCGCAGGGGGTAAATACCATAGATTGTGCAAATTGTATGTCCATATTATGCACATTGGGTAAATTCCCCACACTACCGGCTATGGCCACATAACATTCATTCTCAATGGCTCTTGCCTGGGCACAATGCCGCACCCTGGAATACCCGTTCTGAGTATCCGTCAGGAAAGGGATAAACAAAATATCCATGCCTTCGTCTGCCAGCAATCTGCTCAATTCCGGAAATTCTGAATCGTAACAGATCAATACTCCTATCTTCCCACAATCAGTATCGAAGGTCTTTAATTCATCGCCTCCCTGCATACCCCATACCTTGGCCTCATCCGGAGTAACGTGTAATTTTTCATAGCGCTCCATACTGCCATCGCGCCTACATAAGTAACCAGCATTCACCAATTTCCCACCCTTCATTTCAGGCATACTTCCTGTAATAATATTGATGTTATAGGAGATGGCAAATTCGGAGAATCGCTTTACAATGTCTTCTGTATGCTTGGCCAGTTCTCGTATTGCCTCAGATTCTGGCATATGATTATTATCTGCCATTAAAGGGGCATTAAAAAACTCCGGGAACAAAGCAAAATCTGAGCGGTAACCGGAAACAGCATCAATAAAATATTCTGCGTGCTGCAACAATTCATCCAGGTCTTTATACGGTCTCATTTGCCATTGGATGAGGCCCAGCCTAATTACCTTTTTCCTGTTCGTAGCCTTTTTGTTGGGTTTCTCATAATAGATATTATCCCATTCCATTAAGACAGCAAATTCATTGGATGCTTCATCACCCTCCAGGTATCCTTTGATAACCTTGGCAGGGTGAAAATCGTTTGAGATCTGAAAGTTTAATACAGGATCTTGAATTTCCTTTCTTCTCACTTTTTGAATGTATTCCTTAGGCGATAAAGTATCTGCATGCTTATGATAATTAGGCATTCTGCCGCCAAAGGCCACTCCTTTTAAGTTTAGGCGTTCACAGAGGTCTTTCCTGTAGTCATACAATCGTCTACCGAGGCGTAATCCTCTATATTCGGGCTTTATAAACACGTCTATCCCATAGAGCATATCTCCCTCCATGGTATGCGTTTTAAAAGAATAATTCCCGGTGACCTCTTTATAAGTATGACTAATATCGAAATCTGAATAATCTACAATGATAGAAAGTGCACAGCCTGCCAACTCTCCATTGATCTTGATCACTGCCTGCCCTTCCGGGAAGAGGTCTATCAGTTTTTGAATGTGATGCTCCCGCCAATAGGCATTCGGCATGGTGGAATATGCCTCAATCATCGCTTTCTTTAATTCCTGATAATCGTCAATGCTGAGATAAGACAGTTCTATATTTTCTATGTCAATCATTTTCTTTATGCTGTTTTAGCGATACAAAAATAAGTCTAATTGTGGCACATTTTAAAATACTACTCTGAGAATCCGAGTCCAGATGTTTCAGAAGGATATAAAATTCCTTTTTCAAGACGAAAAAGGCCGGTGAAGGGATCATTCTCCAGATCCAGATGACCATCCAGATCTGCAAAATGAATATTGGGTCTGGACAAGGCAAAATGTAGTCCGGCAGAGATACCAAGGGCACATTCATCCAGGCAACCTACCATGGCTTCTAAACCTGCCGACTTTGCTACCGAGTTTATATGCATCCCTTCCATAATTCCACCCACTTTCATCAGTTTAATATTTACCATGTCTATCAGGTCGTGCTGTGCCAACCTAAAAGCATCATCCAGCGTTTTTAAGCTTTCATCGGCCATTACAGGGATGCCCACAGCATGCGTTACTTCGCCCAGTTTATGACTGCTTTTGGTCTTTGTAGGTTGTTCAAAGATCTGAATGCCTACAGTCTTGGTGGCCTTTACAAATGCAATAGATTCATCTACTGAATACCCCTGATTTCCATCAAATCGGAATATTACATGTGGAAATACCTCCCTTAATCGGATCATTTTCGCAATGTCTTCCTGTAGATCTGCGCCGCCTTTTATCTTTAGAATGGTAAACCCTTTATCTACAAATTCACGGGCAAGTTTCAAGGTTTCTTCCAAGGACAAAATACCTATGGTAATACTTGTAGGAATTGCTTCCCTATACCCTCCAAGAAATTGGTAAAGCGGTACCGACATTTTTTTGGCCATAAGATCTAACAATGCCATATCCACCATGGCCAGGGCAGAAGACATTTCCGGACATACTACTTTTAATTCTTCCAGGATCCTGACGTAGTGGAATGGAGATTTGCCTTTGAGGTAAGGGAGGATCTGCCCTGTAATGGCTTGTTCTACCATTTCAGGAGTTTCTTCGGTTACTTCCCAGTCCGGAGCGGCACAACCATACCCTACCAGCTTAGAA
>CBDUON010000242.1:0-2977 GCA_965368835.1 uncultured Eudoraea sp.
GACTATTTTGAGGAATTTAAAATGTTCGACAAGGCAACTCCCGTAGATTATGAAAAATTAAAAGATGACAGAAGATTTAAAACTTATGTACAATTAACTTCTAATTTAAGAGGTATTGAATCTAATGTGTATGCACAACGAATGCATAGTAGTTGTTCCAGACTTATTGAATTAATAGAGAAAGAAATAGGGAAAGGCTAATGACCTATTTAAATAAAAGTAAAAACCCCTGGCAGTAATCTAATACCCCTTATGAATCCAAAAGTAGATTGGTTTTTCGAGAAAGACACCAAGTGGAAAAAGGAATATCAGGAATTGCGAAATATTATTCTGAACTGCACCCTGGTGGAAGAATTAAAATGGGGTGTTCCCTGTTACACTTTTAATAAAAGCAATATTGTATTAATTCACGGCTTTAAAAACTATTGTGCCCTACTCTTTCATAAGGGTGCCTTATTAAAAGACACTGACAATATTCTAATCCAGCAAACGGAGAATGTTCAATCGGCCAGACAATTACGGTTTACCACTTTGCAGGAAATAATTGATTTAGAACCTACTATCAAAGCCTATATTTTTGAAGCTATTGAGGTAGAAAAGGCAGGATTAGAGGTGAAAATGAAAAAGACCTCTCAATTTAAAATGACAGAAGAGCTGCAACAAGCCTTTAAAGATAATCCTGAATTAGAAGCTGCATTTTACGAGCTGACACCCGGGAGACAACGCGGATATCTGCTCTATTTCGCACAAGCCAAACAATCCAAAACACGAGCATCCAGAATTGAAAAATCGACTCCCAAAATTTTTCAGGGAAAAGGTCTAAATGATCATTACAAATAAAAATAGAAAACGAATCCGGTTGGTTAAAACAATTCTAATTCCTACATTAATTCCAAATTAAACGAACAATTAAAATGAAGCAATATCTCAGCTGCTTTTCATTTGCGAACTTCTTAACCCTTATCGCAACAGCTGCGATACCCATTAGTGGGAACAGCGCAAGCAAATCAATGCCAGGACGCTTATCGATGAATACGTTAATTTATAAAGGAGGTCCGGATACCATATCCGCGTAAGTCAAGGAAGCTTTGGTAAAGATGATTTAATAGAAAATTTAGTAGATGATTAGAAAAATATTTTTTCCCGTTGTTCTTTTATTGTTGGGATGGGCTTTTTTTATAAGCCCAACGATTAAGGAAGTCGCTGCCGGTATTGCAATTCTTCTTTTTGGCATGATCATGTTGGAAGAAGGCTTTAATGCTTTTGTAGCAGGGCCGCTGCATAAGCTGCTGAGACGGGTAACTGATAGGTTATATAAGAGTTTGGGGCTGGGATTCATCACAACGGCAATTTTACAATCCAGTTCTCTGATAAGCGTCATCACCATCTCATTTCTCAGTGCCGGGTTGATTGATCTTCAGGCAGGGATAGGCATAATTTTTGGATCAAATTTAGGGACCACAGTAACAGCCTGGTTAGTGTCCATTTTTGGTTTAAATATAAAAGTGTCGGCTTTGGCAATGCCCATGCTTGCTTTTGGAATCCTCTTTGTATTTCAAAAGTCAAAAACCCTGAAAGGGGCCGGTTATGTTTTAGCCGGTTTAGGTTTCTTTTTCCTTGGGATTCACTTTATGAAACAAGGTTTTGAAATTTATCAGGATAATATCAACTTGGCCGACTTTTCGATGCCGGGGTTTTGGGGCCTTATAGTGTATACGCTGATTGGAGTAATCATTACGCTTCTTTTACAATCCAGTAGTGCCGCCATGGCGTTGATACTCACCGCACTTGCCGTAGGACAGATTACTTATGATAATTCATTGGCACTTGCTATCGGAGCAAACATTGGGACAACCATTACTGCTATTCTCGGCTCACTTACTGCCAATGTTGCAGGAAAACGACTTGCCGGGGCACATTTAATATTCAACTTTGTGACCGGCCTTATAGCCATTGTTTTTATTACCCAGCTTGGGCAGTTTGTAGATTATGTTTCATATTTAACAGGAATTGCTGCTGATAATTATCCAATCAAATTATCCATTTTCCACACAGTATTCAATCTAATCGGGGTATTAATAATGGTACCCTTACTAAAACCGTTGATCAAATTTTTAAGAAGGATAGTGGTTGAAAAAGAAAAAGATCAAGATAAAATTGAGTATCCAGTATATCTTAACGAAAGTGTATTGGCTTATCCGCAAACGGCCCTGCGCGCACTTATGGACGAAAGCAAAAGGTTGTTTGAAAAGGCAACTTTCGAAATTGTTGCTCACGGCCTCAACTTACATATGACAGATATAAAAGGTGACAAGAAATTAAAAAAGATAGTCCAAAGATCGAAAGAAGAACTTGAGGTTGATATTGAAGAACTGTATTATACGAAAGTGAAAATTATTTACGGTAAAATAATTAAATACGCTACCCTGGCACAGAGCAAATTCTCTTTATCTCCTGAATCCATGGAAGCGTTTACACGAATAAAACTAGCCAACCGAAATATAGTAGAGACCATAAAAGGTATCCGTGGCTTACGCAAAAATGTAAATCAGTACATGTTTTCTGATAATAAATATATTCAAAAGGAATATGACCGGCTGAGACATAAAGTTTCTCGCGTTCTGCGAGAAATTTATTTTACCCGAAAGGATGAAACCCCGGAAGCACATTTGGAGAGACTTGAAGCATTAAAAGCAAAAGCGGATAAAAGCGATGTATTGCTAGATGGCACACTTGATAAATTGATTAGAGGGCAGAAGATTTCCAGCGTTATGGCAACATCTCTTGCCAATGACAGTGAAAATGTTGCCGACATTATGAAAAAACTAATTGAAACTGCAGAATTGCTTTATATAGATAGCGATACACTCATAAGATTGACGGAACAAGAAAAGATAAAGAGTGAAGAACAAAGTACTCTCCATGACAATGTAAAAGTTGATAAATAAATGCGGCACAGATAACATATCCACACCAG
>CBDUON010000243.1:0-2938 GCA_965368835.1 uncultured Eudoraea sp.
TCTTTTGGTAAGATTGGTGCTGTGCAACTAGCGGCTAAAGCATGTTTAAGAGCTGGTAGCGGGCTGGTTTCTGCTTTTGTTCCGGGTTGCGGGTATATCCCTCTTCAAAGTGCGTTGCCAGAGGTAATGGTTATTACAGATAAAGATCAGGAGGAAATTACTCATATAAAGTTTGAGTTAAAACCAACAGTAATTGCCTTTGGAATTGGTGCTGGTACTTCGGTTGCTGCTATCAGTGCTTTCGAACTCTTTTTAAAAGAAAATACAACTCCTCTTGTTATCGATGCTGATGGATTAAATATTCTTTCTAAAAAGAAATCATTATTGCGATCCGTGCCTCCTCAAACGGTATTAACTCCACATCCTAAGGAGCTGGAGCGTTTATTGGGAGCTTGGAAGAATGATTTTGAAAAGTTGGAAAAGGTTAAAGAGTTTTCTACTACTTATGATGTCATCGTAGTGATCAAAGGCGCACATACTGTCACTGTTTATAAAGACCACGGCTATATAAATGATTCCGGTAATCCGGGAATGGCAACGGCGGGGAGTGGAGATGCACTTACAGGGGTAATATCGGGACTTATTGCACAAGGTTATACATCACTGGAGTCGGCCATTATGGGAGTGTATTTACACGGCAGGGCAGGAGACATAGCCATACATGGTATTGGTATGGAGGCCTTGATAGCAAGTGATATAATTGATAATTTAGGAAAGGCTTTCGGCGAGTTATTTTTGCCTGAAAAACAGAAAGAAGAAGAAAGCGATTCTAAGGAAGAACCTACTTCTTAGCTACACGTCTTTTAACCCATGCAAGTGCATTGTTGTAATCGATAAAGAATTTCATGGGCTTTTTATAGAACATTTTTTCTATTGCAAAGTTATGCATGTCCATTTCTTTTACTGAGACAATAGCATAGGCCTTAAGGTTATCCAATTCTCTTACATAATTATAGATGGTGGGATCTATTGCATAAGAATTCTTTCTTAAACTAATAAAACCAAAAGGTCTGTCTCTGAAATGTATTTCTGAAATTCCTATCAATTGATATACCCTCTCTAAGGTTACGGTACATCCTTCATTATAAACAGCAACCATATAATTATCAAAAACCTGTATGCTACCAATTTCCAAGACATACTCCTTTATGACAACCGGTGTTTTGATCGGTCTTACTTTCATCCCCATGTAGTATTTGTAGTGTTCAGAACGAAAGTAGGTGGAAGGCAATCCGATATAAAAAATATTAGATTAAAAGCGGAAATATCGTTTTAAAAACAAGTTGGGAATGATAATCCCTCTTATTGAGTAAAAACAAAAAAAAGGGTGTCAGTTTTAATGACACCCTTTGGACCTCTATTTCCTACAAGACTATGCCTTTGAGGACTTCTTAGCCTTTTTGATTTCAATGGTCAAAAATTCCTTTTTCCCATCATAATCCATATAGATGCTATCTCCTTCTTCTAATTTAGAATTCACTATCTCTTCAGCAAGGGCATCTTCAATATATTTCTGAATGGCTCTTTTTAAAGGTCTTGCTCCATACTGTTTGTCAAATCCTTTTTCAGCTATATAATCTTTGGCCTTATCTGTAAGGTTCATATCATAACCAATTTCCTTGATCCTGGCGAACAGTTTGGCCAATTCAATATCGATGATAAGGTGTATATGTTCCCGTTCTAAAGGATTAAAAACAATTACATCGTCTATCCTGTTTAGAAATTCGGGTGCAAATGCTTTTTTTAGTGCATTTTCGATCACGCTTTTTTGATGAGAACCTTCCTGGGATTTCTTGGCAGCAGTGCCAAATCCTACGCCTTGTCCAAAATCCTTCAATTGTCTGGCTCCAATATTGGAGGTCATTATAATGATGGTATTTCTGAAATCGATCTTTCTACCTAAACTATCAGTAAGGTATCCGTCATCTAAGACCTGCAGCAACATATTAAAGACATCAGGATGTGCTTTTTCCACTTCATCTAGCAGGATCACAGAATATGGTTTACGTCTTACTTTTTCGGTAAGTTGCCCCCCTTCTTCGTAACCTACATATCCCGGAGGTGCACCTACCAGTCTTGAAATGGCGAATTTTTCCATGTATTCGCTCATATCTATTCTGATCAAGGCATCTTCAGAATCGAACAGCTCTTTGGCCAATACCTTAGCTAATTGAGTTTTACCAACCCCGGTTTGTCCGAGGAAAATAAAGGAACCAATTGGCTTGTTTGGATCTTTAAGTCCGGCTCTGTTGCGTTGAATAGCCTTGGCCACTTTGGCCACCGCTTCATCTTGTCCTATTACGTTTGCTTTAATAAGATTTGGCAACTCGGCCAGTTTATTACTTTCTGTTTGAGCGATCTTATTTACCGGTATACCGCTCATCATAGAAACCACATCGGCTACATTGTCTTCAGAGACAGTTTCCCTGTGAAGTTTGCTGTCTTCTTCCCATTTTTCCTGGGCAATGGCCAGATCTTTTTCTATTCGTTTTTCATCATCCCTCAGTTTAGCAGCTTCTTCGTAGCGTTGTTTTTTAACAACAGTATTTTTTAGCTCCCTAACGTCATCTAATTGCTTTTCTAACTCCAGGATCTGTTTTGGAACATCCATGTTCACAATATGTACACGAGACCCTGACTCATCTAGGGCATCAATAGCCTTGTCTGGCAGAAAACGATCTGTCATGTATCTATTGGTAAGCTTTACACATGCCAATATGGCTTCGTCTGTATAGATCACATTATGGTGATCCTCGTATTTGCTCTTTATATTTCGTAAAATCTCTATGGTCTCTTCCACTGTAGTAGGTTCAACCATCACCTTTTGAAATCTTCGTTCCAAGGCCCCATCTTTTTCGATATACTGTCTGTATTCGTCCAGGGTAGTGGCACCTATACATTGAATTTCACCTCGTGCAAGGGCAGGTTTAAACATATT
>CBDUON010000244.1:0-2912 GCA_965368835.1 uncultured Eudoraea sp.
TTTGTGGATGGATGTGCCCTCAGACCATTTTTCTTGAAATGGTTTTCCGTAGGATAGAATATTGGATAGATGGGGACCGCGGCGCGCAAATGCGACTTGCACGACAACCCTGGAATGCAGAGAAGATCAAAAAAAGAGTACTTAAATGGTTCGTCTTTTTTGTGATCTCATTTCTGATTGCCAATGTATTTCTCGCATATCTTATTGGCAGTGACACGTTGATGCAATATGTCACAGACGGCCCCATGCAGCACCTCAGCACCTTAATATCCCTCTTGATCTTTACCGGAGTTTTCTATTTTGTTTTTGCCTGGTTTCGCGAACAGGTATGTATCATAGCCTGCCCCTATGGCCGGTTGCAGGGCGTCTTATTAGACAACAAATCTATTGTGGTTGCTTACGATCATAAAAGAGGAGAAGCCGAAAATGGGAGGAAGAAATTCAGAAAAGGAGAAGACCGTGACGCACTTGGCCATGGTGACTGTATAGATTGTTTTCAATGTGTTAATGTCTGCCCAACCGGGATCGATATCCGAAATGGAACACAATTAGAATGCGTAAACTGTACGGCCTGTATTGATGAGTGCGATACCATCATGGAAAAGATAGAAAAGCCAAAAGGACTTATCAGATACGCCAGTGAGGACAATATTGAAAAAAAGACAAAATTTACTTTCACGCCCAGGTTAAAAGGATATTCGGCTGTGCTGTTTATTCTTACAGGGGTATTGGTAGGAATGCTGTTCTTAAGGAATGATCTGGAAGCAAATATTCTAAGACTTCCGGGCCAGTTATACGAGCGCAAGGAAGGTAATATAATCAGCAATGTCTACACCTTTAAACTTATAAACAAGACAACAAAGGAAGTACCCGATGTAAGTTTTAAATTAATTTCTCATAAGGGCGAAATCATTGTAGTTACCCATAAAAATTTCAGTGTCCCGGCAGAAAAACTTGCAGAAGGAACCCTGTTTATTGATATAAACGCATCGGCCTTGAATGGCGATAAGGACAAACTAAAAATAGGAGTATATAGCGGAAATACCCTTATAGAAACTACCACTACGCGCTTTCTGGCACCACGGAGTTATAATTAATCCTCTTGTTAAAAGAGTAATGAATTAAAGAAGAAGCATATGAAGATCAACTGGGGTACAGGAATTGTTTTAGCATTTATTGGCTTTATTAGCTTTATATTATTTTTTGTTATCCGCATGAATATGGATGACCGTGCTAACCATGATCTTGTTTCCGAAGAGTATTACAAGAAAGAATTGTCATTTCAGAAAGATATTGATGCAGAAAAGCAAGCGAATGCACTTACATATCAACTGCAGCTTAATAGAGCCGATGAAGGGCTCCAGATCCTATTTCCAGAAGATATGGATCCATCTAAAATAAGTGGTACAGTGTCCCTTTACAGACCATCCAATAAACACTTGGATTTTGACTTACCCGTAAGTTTATCCAATTCACATTTGCTCATACCTGACAAACGTTTGTTGGATGGTCGCTGGGATATTAGTATTCGCTGGAGTTATGAAGGAAAAGACTATCTGGTCAAAAAAAGCATGACCTACTAACAACACCTATGGTATATACAGCATTTTTATTAGGTCTTATGGGAAGTTTGCACTGCGTAGGCATGTGCGGCCCTATCGCCTTTATGCTGCCATTAGACAGAAGTGATCGCCTTAAAATGTCATTTCAAGTCATGGTATATCACCTTGGCAGAATGGCAGCCTATGCGCTTCTGGGCCTAGCCTTTGGTTTTTTTGGGAAGGGACTTAATGTTTTTGGTGCACAACAATACCTGTCTATTGGCATGGGCATTCTTATGATCCTGGCCATAGTGATCCCTCAAAACAAGTTAAACACTTACCGTATTTCTAAACCCATTTATGGTATTATTTCCAAAATTAAGTCACAGTTGGGCACCTTGTTAAAAAAGCGCACGGCAGACACATTTGTTACAATCGGCTTCCTCAATGGATTTCTTCCCTGCGGATTGGTTTATGTGGCACTGTTTGCGTCTGTCGCAATGGCTTCACCTCTCGAAGGCTCCCTTTACATGATCCTATTTGGTTTGGGGACAGTACCTCTGATGACCAGTGCTGCCTTTTTAGGGAAACTATTGAAAACTCCGGCCAGAAAAAGAATTCGGCAACTTATTCCCATCTTTGTGGTCCTAGTTGGCGTCCTGTTTATTTTAAGAGGTTTGGGCTTAGGCATCCCTTATGTATCTCCAAAACCCATGACGGAAGTAGTCAGCACCCAAATTGAATGCTATCAACCATAATGACCATTGTCATAAATCAAAAAATAAATACCTAAAAATAAAAACATGAAGATTGTCTCATTGACGGAAGCGGCTGCCCTTATTAAATCTGGCGACCGTATTTTTTTACAAGGGGCCGCTATGACCCCTAACACACTTATCAATGCTATTTCAGAGCGATATAAGGAGTTGAAAAATGTGGAAATAATATCGATCCATACCGAAGGCACAGTAAATTATGCAAGTCTACCATATAATAGTGCCTTCACCATTAATAGTTGCTTTGTTGGGGGTAATGTACGCAACGCAGTCAACACAAATAAAGGCGACTATATCCCTATTTTTCTGAGCGAAATTCACCTGCTATTCAGACGAAATATATTACCGCTCGATGTGGCACTTATCCAGGTTTCGCCACCAGATAAACACGGGTATTGTTCACTGGGTGTATCGGTAGACGTAACGCTACCTGCCATTAAAACTGCCAAATTGGTGATCGCGCAGGTTAACCCTCAGGTCCCCAGAACTCACGGAGATGGAATTATTCACATTTCTGAGATCAATGCGGCGTTTGAGGTGAATGAACCGCTTCATACCCATGAGATGGCCAAAATATCAGAAATTGAGCATGAGA
>CBDUON010000245.1:0-2889 GCA_965368835.1 uncultured Eudoraea sp.
ACAAGGTTCTGTTCTATTTTTGTAAAGGCCATGTCAATAGCTTCCATATAAGAATGGGTCTCAATACCCAGTAATTCCTGTAAACGATTATCCTTGGCTACTACTTCCATTTTCATGCTGTCTACGAGATTAACAGCGAGTTTATAGGAGGTAGAGGTCACAAAATACAACCAGTAGGAGGAAAGCTTTGGGGTCATGATGGGAACGGTAAGAATATAGTTCTTAAAACCCCTTGCCTTGGCATATTGCTGAAGCATTTCTTTATAAGTGAGGATATCTTTTCCGCCAATATCGAAAGAGTCATTGTAGGTTTCCTTTTTTCCAAGGACCCCTGAAAGAAAGTTTATGACATCTCTAATGCCAATTGGCTGGGCTTTGGTAAGCACCCATTTAGGAGTTATCATTACAGGCAGTTTTTCACACAGATCACGTATGATCTCAAAGGAAGAACTGCCAGATCCTACAATGATACCGGCCCTGAGGACAGTGAGTTGAAATGATCCCTGATACAAAATGTCCTCTACATTTTTCCGAGACTTAAGGTGCTTGGATAATTTCTCTTCATTAACGATCCCGCTCAAATAGATGACCTGTTCAACAGAAGTGGTTTTCATATAGGCGTTAAAGGTCTCTGCAGACAATGCTTCCTTCTCATCAAAATCTTGAGTAGAAGAACTCATGGAATGAATTAGGTAGTAGGCCGCATTAATGTCTTTTGGCAGTAAATCCGGAGTTACTTTTTGAAGAAAATCGATCTCAACAACAGTGATCCTGGATAGTGTTTCCTCATCAACAGATAATCGTTTTTCATCGCGAACCGCACAGATAACTTCATGACCCATGTCTAGCAGGATGGGCAATAAACGCATTCCAATATAGCCGTTGGCACCTGTGAGTAGTATCTTCATTTGTTATAGGTCTTCTATACTGGTTGGTGCCGTATCGGTCTTGTAATTGAGCAGCTTCTTAAAGAATTTTTGAATGGCCTTGGTGTCTGAACGGACCTTAATAAAATAATGATCCCTGTAGATAGAATATATGGCAAAATCTCCCTTGTAAATAGTGAGCTTATAAAAGGGGATGACCAGAGCAAAAGTTTCCAGAAGCGACCGAAAACGCACAATGATGCCTTTTGGTCTTATTTCAACATTACAACTGTTCAGATTGTTATCCAGAATAAGTAAGTTGTGTATTTCCAGGCTCGTTTCTGTGATAAAGAGTTTAGGGGAGCCTATTCCCCCCATGGCCCAGCGTTCTTTGAGGGTAAAGGGTTTCCCTACTTCCGCGTCTATTTTGCGGGTTATTTCTTTGTTGTTGTAGGATACATTTAAGAGCATAATCTTCCTTTTTCATTAGCGGTATAAAGTTACCGAAAACATTAGGGAATCCTGTTTCTAAACGCTACAAAAGCGCAAAAAAACCGTAGTTTTGCAACTTCAAAGGAGGTCATCTTATGAATATTGAACAAGTACTTACTTCAAAGGTAAAAGAAGCTATCCAGGATCTTTATGCAGTGGAACTTCCATCAGTAGAATTCCAACCTACACGAAAGGATTTTGAGGGCGATATTACCGTGGTGATCTTCCCAATGCTCAGGGTTGTAAAGGGAAACCCGGAAAAGATAGGCACAGCTATTGGCGACTACCTGACAAAAGAGGTAGCAGAAGTGGCAGCATTTAATGTCATCAAAGGTTTTTTAAACATTACCATTAGCAATTCATATTACCTGGAGGCTTTTGCAGAGATCCGGGCTGCAGTGCACTACGGCATATGCCAGGAAAAGGAAGAAGGGGCGGTAATGGTGGAATACTCTTCTCCAAATACTAACAAACCCCTGCACCTTGGACATATTCGAAATAATTTATTAGGTTATTCAGTAGCAGAAATTCTTAAAGCTTCAGGAAAGAAAGTATATAAGACACAGATCATAAATGACAGAGGTATTCATATTTGTAAGAGTATGCTGGCCTGGAAACTATATGGTGGGGGTGAAACTCCGGTATCATCTGGCCTGAAAGGAGACAAGCTTGTCGGAAATTACTATGTGGCTTTTGACAAAGCATATAAGAAGGAAGTAGCTCAATTAATTTCTGAAGGCAGGACAAGGGAAGAAGCAGAACAGCAAGCACCTTTGTTAATGGAAGCTCAGGAAATGTTGAGGCAGTGGGAAGCAGGAGACCCGGAGGTGGTTGAGCTATGGAAAACAATGAATGCCTGGGTGTATAAAGGTTTTAAAGAAACCTATTTAAATCTGGGAGTAGACTTTGACAAATTGTACTACGAAAGTGATACCTATTTGCTGGGGAAGGATGTAGTGGAAGAAGGACTTCAAAGTGGGGTCTTTTTCCGGAAGGATGACGGCAGTGTATGGATAGATCTAACGGATGAAGGTTTAGATGAGAAGATCGTACTCAGGTCTGATGGAACTTCAGTATATATGACGCAAGATTTTGGGACTGCTATTCAACGGGTACGCGACTTTCCGGATATCAATGGAATGGTGTACACGGTGGGGAATGAGCAGGATTATCATTTTAAGGTCTTGTTTCTGATCCTGAAAAAACTTGGATATTCCTGGGCAACGCATCTGTATCATTTAAGCTATGGAATGGTAGACCTGCCAAGTGGAAAAATGAAGAGCAGGGAAGGAACAGTAGTGGATGCGGATGATCTTATAGCCGAGATGACGCAAACTGCGGCCAACATATCTCGCGAATTAGGTAAACTGGATGCTTATTCTGAAGAAGAAAAAGCGGCCTTGTATAAGATCATTGGCCTTGGAGCCCTGAAATATTATATTCTTAAAGTGGACCCAAAGAAAAGGATCTTGTTCGATCCTGAGGAGTCGGTCGACTTTCAGGGGAATACCGGACCCTTTATACAATACAC
>CBDUON010000246.1:0-2874 GCA_965368835.1 uncultured Eudoraea sp.
GCCCCTGGGTAGTATAGAGACCATTTGGAAAATCTTCCGGAAATATTTTCTGACCTTCGGGAAGGGCACTCATTACGCCATCCAGGACCTCCCAAACAGCTGGCAATACTTCCGGGGGATAATCAATACAATCAACTGCATGTAGTTCACTTTTTTTCCAGTTAGCAAACGAAGTTTTCCAACTTTCCACTGCATTCACATCTATAAGTTGTTCTGCAATGGTTCTCTTTTCTCCCCCGGTCGTAATGCGCAGAGTAAAGGTTTCATTTTCTTCGTCGAAGAGGGTCAGATGAGTGAGCACCGGGTTAATTCCAAGAAAATCAAACTGATTAAATAACACCCCAAGCACATCTGTAAGTTCATCGGTATGGTGCATGGCCATGGCACGTGAACGCACTCTTTCCAGGGCCATTTCAATTTTGGATTCCCTGGCCTGGGCTTCTGCCTTTTGCAGGTCCATAAAGCGGATATAGGCCTGTTCAAAGACCCTGGCAAAACGCTTTAGTATGATCTTGTGCTCTTCCGGCAATAATTTCCCCGTATGAGATGGGATCATCAGGGCCGAATTGGTTTGCCATGCAAAAGAAAGGGCGTGGGTTTTAACCGACAATATTTCTTTTTTGTGTTCCTCGGGCAGATTCTTATAATCTGAAATTTCAAAAGCTTTGTGGAAAAAATGATTCTTGTCTTTAAAAGAGAAGATTTTTTCGAAAAAGTCATCATCCGATTCCCATTTTGAGGCCCATGTTTCTTTCCATATGGGGGTATCAAAATAGGGCAGATAATAGGGGACGGAAGGATGTGCGGCATCGAAGGTGGCCGTCCAGTGCATCACGTCTTTGGAATCCGGGAAATAAGTACAGATCACAACGCCACCCGAATCTAGAATTACCCCTAGTTCCTGTAACTTATCACCAACCACGGCTACCACTTCCTGTAATTCTGACGGCTTTTGCATGGCCAGGGACCGGCTCCGCACTTTTTCCAGAGCAGCCTCTATTTTGGATTCCCTCGCCTGGGCCTCTGCTTTTTCCAGGTCCATAAAACGGATATAGGCCTGTTCAAAGACCTTTGAAAACCGCTTTAAGATCTCATTATCTTCTTCCGAATACGGCTGGTTCGTATATCGGAGAATTTGAATGCTCGATTTTTTAGCCAAGGCGATGGAGGTAGAAAAGGTCTCGGAGGTTTTCATCTTCTTTTTGAGGGCTTTCGGAAAATCCCCATGGGTAAGCAGATGGTTTATATATTCCTCTTTATCCTTCCCGGAATAGGTTTTCGCAAACAATTCCGGGCGTTCTTCCAACATCTTATTATAATCTCGCTGTACTTTTGTATTCTCGTTATAGGGTATGCGTAAGGCCTTACCAAATGGCACCCCACCTACCCAAACATCGTAATCCTGTTTTGCTGCTATAGCTCCGCTCATACCAACAGCTTCCGTCTCAAGCCCCAATTCCATGAGTTGATCATACACCGCATTAGCTACCTGCTGCATTTCACTGGTGGAATGCATGGCCAGGGACTGGGAACGCACTTTTTCCAGGGCTGCCTCAATTTGAGCTTCTCTCGCCTGGGTTTCTGCTTTTTGGATATCGAGGAAACGTGTATAGCTCTGCTCTAACACCTTAGCAAAACGCTTAATGATTTCATTTTCCTCCTCACTGTACAGAATGCCATCATAGCGCATTATTGACAAGGAGGTATATTTCCCCATTGCATTAGATGTTCCAAGGCCTGGACTGGATAAAAGGAGGTCTTTTCTTTCCTGAGGCACATTCTTAAGTGAGGAATTATCAAAAAAGTGATGAAAGAACTTATCTTTTTGTTGTTTTGAAAGTTTTAGGGTATAAAATGATTCCCCATTAGTTACCGCTTCCCTGAAACGTTTGGAAAACAGATCTTTTGAGAAGGGGATACGAACCTGTTCAGGATACACAACGCCATTGGTAACTATCCAGGAATGCATTGCTTTAGGATCTTCAATAGATTCGAGTATTTGGGCCGAGTGCATCTTCAATCCCAGCGCAGCCAATTGATTGTACAACATTACCAAAACATCATGTAGATCTTTGCTTTTGTGCATGGCCATGGAGGCTGAACGGACTCTTTCCAGAGCCATTTCAATCTGTGCCTCGCGGGTCTGGGCTTCCGCTTTTTGGATGTCTAAAAATCGTTGGTAAACTCTTGTGAATTCAACACAAAATCTGGATAGTATTTCTTTCTCTTCCCCTGTGGCCCGCCTTTGATGGTCGTAGCCTAAGTATCCATAAGGTGTATACCCGGCCATGGAATACCCACCATCCGGAAAGTCGTTGACACCAATCCGATCTTTCTTTGGCATAGAAGAGAAGGTTTCGGAGAAAATACCAAAAAGTTGAGGCAGCACTTCTTTTGGGTAATAGATAACTTCAACGGTATCGGAATTGTCAGTGAGCCATTTGTCGTAAAGTGCCTGCAGTGCTTCCATGCTATCGACTTCCACAACCTGCTTCCCAGGAATTCTTTTCCCAGATTTACCCGATGCCCTATAGGTAAGGGTTCTTTGTTCACGATCAAAAAGACTTAAGAACACATTCACCGGTTGTATTCCCAAATCATCAAATTGTCTGAATAATACCCCCAGCACCTCATGCAATTCATCAGTGGACTGCATGGCCAATGACCTGGCTCTAACCCGTTCCAGGGAAAGTTGTATTTGGGATTCCCTTGCCTGGGCTTCTGCATTCTGAAGGTCAAGGAAGCGGGTGTATGCCTGCTCAAAAACTTGGGCAAACCTTTTAAAAATAGAATTTTCTTCTTCGGTAAAAGGGATGGCTCTGTAATTCCCAACATACAAGTCAATATTCTTTAACAAAAAGCTGGAACGGGCAA
>CBDUON010000247.1:0-2854 GCA_965368835.1 uncultured Eudoraea sp.
TCAAAATTGAATGTGAGGTTAAACCTTATAAAGTATGAAAGGATAAAGGCCGCAGAAACAGTAATAAGATCAATTCCCAACACCACCCATTTAGAGGCATAGCGGTACACTGATTTGTTAAAATATTTTTGTATCATTTTAGGACGTTCTTTATAATTTGGGTTGTTCTTTCGAGTTCCTGTCTTTCCAGGTTAGATCCACTTGGTAGACAGAGACCCCGTGCAAAAAGATCCTGGCTTAGCCCATTTACGTAGGCAGGAGCATCTTGGAAAACCGGTTGCAGATGCATGGGCTTCCAGAGAGGTCTGGATTCAATATTTTGCTCAAGTAATGCCAGCCTTATTTTTTCCCTGATTTCAAAGCTAGGAGTTAGAATACAACTTAACCACCTATTGCTAAACAAACCATCGGGTTCTTTCAAAAAAGAAATTGCCTCAAAAGAACCAAGTTCCATTTGATAAAACTTATAATTATTTCTCCTCGCTTCTACCCTGTCTGCCAAAACGCACATTTGTCCCCTGCCAATTCCTGCAAGAACATTGCTCAGACGATAGTTATATCCAATTTCAGAATGCTGATAATGTATGGCATTATCCCTGGCTTGAGTGGCCAGATACAAGGCTTTTTCTGTGATCTTCTTATCTTTAGAAAGCAAGGCGCCTCCTCCAGATGTAGTTATTATTTTATTGCCATTAAAAGACAATATCGCAATATCTCCGAAATTGCCACATTTTTCTCCATGATAACTGCTCCCAAGGGCCTCTGCACTATCTTCAATTACAGGAATCTCATAACTGCTTGCAATCTTCTTAATTGCCTCCACTTTGTAGGGCATACCATATAAATGTACAGCGATAATAGCCTTTGGCTTTTTACCCAATTTTAATCTCTCTACAATAGCCTCTTCCAGAAGCTCTGGTGAAATATTCCAGGTATCTTTCTCACTATCCACAAAAACAGGTTTAGCTCCAAGATAAACAATAGGATTCGCCGAAGCCGAGAAGGTAAAACTCTGACAAAGCACTTCATCTCCTTTCCCTACTCCTAAAAGTGCTAACCCCAAATGAATGGCTGCGGTACCGGAACTTAAGGCAGTTACGTGAATATCTTTGCCTACATAGTTGGAAATATCCTTTTCAAACCCAATTACATGTGGTCCTAAAGGTGCTATCCAATTAGTGTCAAAGGCCTCCTTAACAAATTCCTGCTCATGTGTTCCCATATGAGGGGACGAAAGCCATATTTTCTTTTGCAATGTGGTATTCAATGGTATCGGTTTAGGTTTGTTATTTAAGATGACAAAAGTAAAATAATTATCAACCAAGTTTATAGGTGCTTACAACATTTATAAACTTCTTTATTCACATACTTAAGTATTCTTTTTTACTTAAATTCAACATAAAAATAAGACTATTAAAATGCTTATTAGAATCTAGTGTCAATAAATCGCTGAAGTCTTTTAAAAAATCGGTATCAGACTATAAATTACAGCTTTATCGTCTATATATCGTACTTTTATTAAGAAATCTTCCCTGAAATATCCTTTAATTTGACTGCGAGAAATATTTTATTGTTATTCCATATTTTATAAAAGAAATTCATATCATAGTGCAATGAAAATTTTAATTACCGGAGTCGCAGGTTTTATCGGTTATCATGTTGCCCTTTTTCTGATTGATCATGATCACAGTGTTGTTGGATTAGATAGTCTCAATGATTATTATGATGTGTCGCTGAAATATGGTCGATTAGGCCAACTTGGCATTGAGAAAACCAAAGAAGAGACAACCCCCACGGTGGTAAAGAGCAACACATATCCCAATTTTTCCTTTATTCAGATGAAATTGGAAGAAAAGGAAGCCTTAAATGACCTTTTTCAGAAACAACACTTCGATGTGGTGTGTAATCTCGCAGCTCAGGCAGGTGTTAGGTATAGTCTTCAAAATCCAGAAGTGTACGTTGACAGCAATATTGTTGGCTTTCTGAATATTCTAGAATGTTGCCGTCATTACGAAATAAAACACCTGGTATACGCAAGCAGTTCTAGTGTATATGGCCTAAATGAAAAGATTCCCTTTAAAACCTCTCACAAAACAGACAGGCCTGCCAGTCTATATGCTGCAACAAAAAAGAGCAATGAACTTATGGCACATACCTATAGCCATTTATTTAAAATACCTACCACAGGGTTGCGATTTTTTACTGTTTATGGTCCATGGGGACGTCCGGACATGGCATTATTTCTTTTTACGGAAGCAATATTAAAAGGAAAACCTATCGATGTTTATAACTTTGGAGAAATGGCACGCGATTTTACGTATATCGATGATATTTGTGAAGGTATTGTGAAAGTTATTGAGGGTTCTGTTGAAAAAAGAAGATCATCCGATAAATTTTACAAAATATATAATATTGGGAATTCAAAGTCGGTTAAGCTTTTAGACTTTATTAAAGCCATTGAATTGGCACTTGGAGCAACCACAAAGAAAAATATGTTGCCCATGCAACCCGGCGATGTACCCACTACCTGGGCTAATGTTGATGAATTTGCTAAAGATTATAACTACAGACCTGATACATCCATAAAAAAGGGAGTTCAGCGATTTGTTGATTGGTATAAAGATTACTATAAGGTTTAAGATCTAATAGAACATACATCAGACCTTACCAATATATAGTTATATAAAAGTCGGGCTAAATAAAAAATGCACTATTATCAAAGGGAGGGTAAAAAGTCTTTTAACAATTGTCTTATAAATTCTTATTTAAAATTCCAGGCTGTTATATAAGCTTGCTGTTTCCTCTTCTTTCTCTTGGAAGTAAAAAGGTCTATTGTAACACCGGCTGTTATACC
>CBDUON010000248.1:0-2809 GCA_965368835.1 uncultured Eudoraea sp.
TGGAAAATGAAGGAATATTGGTAGAGAATGATCAGATCCTCGATTTTAAAAAGCACTTTTGGGACCCCCTGAAGGAACTTGGAGAACCACTATAGAATGGCGTAGTATGAGGGGAGGGTTTGCCCATAAATTAGAGGAGTAATACTATAGGTCATTTCCATTCAGATCTTTCCAAATCTCAGCATGAAGCCCTATCTTTGTTGTTTAGAATCATTTTACATTAACGCAAGGGTATATCCTGATGAAATTAAATAAAAACGACATTTTAGAAGCACTTCAAACCATCTCTGTACCGGGTGAAGGCCAGAATATGGTGGAAAGTGGAGCCGTAAAGAACATACAAGTATTTGGTGATGAAGTAGTAGTAGATATTATCATCAAGAATCCGAGTTTGCAGGCTCGTAAAAAAACGGAGGTTTCTATTCTTCAAACGATCCACAGGAAAGTATACGAGAAGGCTAAGATTACGGTAAACCTAAAAGTTGAAGCTGCCACTCAGCCCAAAGTGAATGAGATCAAAGGAAAACCTATTCCCGGCGTACAAAGTATCATTGCAGTTGCTTCAGGAAAAGGAGGGGTAGGAAAATCTACCATTACGGCAAACCTGGCTGTAACATTATCTAAAATGGGATTTAAAGTGGGCATCCTGGATGCCGATATCTATGGCCCTTCTATCCCAATTATGTTTGATGTAGCCATGGAAAAACCATTAGCCGTTGAGGTAGATGGTAAATCGAAAATGAAACCTGTTGAGAATTACGGACTCAAAATTTTATCCATAGGATTTTTTACCCAACCTAACCAAGCAGTAGTTTGGCGAGGACCCATGGCGGCAAAGGCATTGAACCAGATGATCTTTGATGCCCATTGGGGAGAATTAGATTTTATGCTCATAGATCTTCCTCCGGGAACCGGAGATATCCATCTTAGTATCATGCAATCACTACCAATAACGGGAGCTGTAGTAGTAAGTACACCTCAGGAGATTGCCTTGGCAGATGCACGTAAGGGAGTAGCCATGTTCCAACAAGAGGCGATTAATGTGCCTGTATTGGGTATCGTTGAAAATATGGCCTACTTTACTCCAGAGGAATTACCAGATAACAAATATTATATTTTCGGAAAAGAAGGTGCTAAACGTCTTGCAGAAGATATTGGTGTTCCTTTTTTGGGAGAAATACCCTTAGTTCAGAGTATACGGGAGGCCGGTGATGCAGGGAGGCCTGCAGCCATGCAATCTGCCACTGCTTTGGAAACGGCATTCCAGGATATGACAAAAAATGTAGTTCAGGAACTTGTGCGAAGAAATAAAAGCTTACCTCCTACCGAAGCTATAAAGATTACCACCATGGCTGGATGTGCAGCAGTTAATAAGAAAGCGTAATGACATCGGAAGAACTAAGAAAAAATGTTGAAAAAGCACTCGATGAAATTCGTCCCTTTTTACAAAGTGATGGTGGAGACATTTCGTTGGTTTCTATAGAAAACAACAATTCAGTAAAAGTACGATTGGAAGGTAACTGTGTTAGCTGCAGCGTGAATCAGATGACCTTGAAAAGTGGTGTGGAAATGACCATTAAAAAGCACGTGCCTCAAATAGAAGAAGTCATCAGCGTTGATTAATGACCATTACCTCTTACATTAGAATCTCCTTCAAATTAAATCCAGCTTACTAGATCCTGGCCTGATATGTAAACAGGTTGTAGTAACGCCCCTCTTTTGCGATTAGATCATCATGCTTTCCTTGCTCCACAATACGGCCATCTTCAATGACCAGAATTTGATCTGCACGGCGAATAGTACTTAACCTATGCGCAATAACAAAGGTAGTTCTTCCCTTTGTCAATTCAGCTAAACTCTGTTGAATGAGTCCTTCACTTTCGGTGTCGAGGTTAGAGGTGGCTTCGTCCAGAATAAGTACCCTGGGATCTGCCAATATGGCTCTGGCAATTGCAATACGTTGTCTTTGTCCACCTGAGAGTTTGATGCCTCTTTCACCGATCAGGGTATCTAACCCTTCTTCAAAACGATCCGTAAATTCATTGACATATGCCGCGTTTACAGCCTCCAGTAATTTCTCTTCAGAAGCGTCTGGCCTGGGGAACAGTATATTTTCCCGTATAGTACCCTCAAAAAGAAAATCGTCTTGTAGCACCACACCCAGATTTTTTCTATAACTATTCAGGGAAACTTTTGAAAGGTCCATTCCGTCTACAGTGATGACTCCTGAATCCGGATTTAAAAAACTGGCTGCTAAACCGGCAATGGTACTTTTCCCAGAACCCGAACTCCCAACAAGTGCGACCACAGATCCCGAAGGAACTTTAAAACTTATGGAATGCAACACTTCTTTTTCCTCTTCATAGGCGAAATTAACATCCCTGAATTCAATATCCCCTTTGATCTTCTCAATGGTAATAGTACGATCTTCCAGGTTTTCTTCTTCGGTCATGTTCATCAACTCTTCAGTCCTGTCTAGCCCGGCTAATGCTTCACTTAACTGGCTGCCGATATTACTCATTTGTACAATGGGTGCTATCATAAGTCCTAACAGGAAAGTGAATTCTAAAAACTCCCCCAGGGTAAGCTGATCGTTCATAATTTTATAACCTCCAATACCCATGATCCCTGTGGTAGCCACTCCTAATAAAAAGGTGGAAGAGCTGGTCATTACCGCGGTTGCAGTTAAACTTTTTTTCACATTCTGATATAATCTATGTACCCCATCTTTAAACACATCGTGTTCCTGTACCTCCGCATTAAATCCTTTTATTACCCGTATCCCTCCCAGGGTTTCTGTAAGTCGACC
>CBDUON010000249.1:0-2806 GCA_965368835.1 uncultured Eudoraea sp.
CAGGAATATTAGGTGAATCTGCCTCGGAATTTGGGGAATTAGCTGTCTTTAGTGGCATCGCTATTTTTTGTATCATTTTTGGATTGTTGGTTATGGTGTTTAGAAAGAAACTAGAAAAATTGACACATGGAGCCGAAGATGATGAACATGTCATAACCGCAGATGAAGCTTAAGATTAAATGCATATAGAGGATTAATTAAACGACCTCTTTTTATTATTGTGAGTTAGAACCAAAATATGTAACAATAATATCCATGAATACCGATATAGAAAATCTTTTTAAAGACAGAGTACTAGGTCATCCGGCCGGATTATTTGTGCTATTCTTTACCGAAATGTGGGAACGCTTTTCCTTTTACGGAATGCGGGTTTTACTTGTATTATTCCTAACGGCTCCTATAATTGGAGATAACCCGGGTTGGGAATGGCCCAGAGAACATGCCCTTGCGCTCATAGGCACCTATGCCTCCCTTTTATACTTAACCCCTATCCTTGGAGGGTATATTGCAGATAAACTAATTGGGTATAAGAAAGCGATCATCATAGGATGTGCTGTAATGACCCTGGGCCATGCCTGTATGACCATAGAAACTGTATGGTCTCTCTATGTAGGTCTTGCGCTTCTGATCATTGGAACCGGATTTTTTAAGCCGAATATTACTTCAGTGATCTCGGAGATGTATCGGGGTAAAGAATCAAAAAAGGACGGAGCCTATACTATATTTTATATGGGGGTAAATGCAGGCGCATTTTTCGGAATGATGCTCTGCGGATACCTGGCTGAAAATTACGGATGGTCATGGGGATTTGGTCTGGCCGGGATTTTTATGTTCCTGGGAATGCTTCAATTCTGGCTTGCAGGGGATCTCTTTGGAAAAATAGGTGATAAACCCTTAAAAGCATCAGAAATAAATGATAATGTAGATGCCGAAGAGCTGGAAGTAGAGGAGAAGCTCAACCCATTTACCGGGTTCGATTATATTCTGATTATACTATCCTCCATAGGAGGGCTATTATACCTTTTTAATGACCCGCTTTCGAAGATCGAGAATATTAATTTCCTCGATTTTACCGTTGGAGAGATGGACGGTTCTACGGTCACTGTGCTTACCGCATTGTTTATATTTCTGATCCTTATCATTAGTCGTACCCTCAGGTATACCAAGTTGGTGCGTAACAGGATCTTTGCGGTTTCCATTTTCGGGATATTTACCGTGATTTTCTTTGCCACCTTTGAACAGAACCTCGGCACTATGACCATCTTTGCCAGAGATTATACAGACAGAACACTTACTGGTTCTGCATCACTGATCTTTAAGATCATTGATGCCCTGCTCACAACGGTGCCAATGATGATCATTACCTGGGTTTTGTATCTCTTATTTAAAAAGACCTATACCAGGATTCCCTTTTCCAATATATTTTTAGGAATTGCATTTTTAGGTATTTGGGGGTTGCTGATCTTCCGACTTTATGAAAAATTTGCCCAGGAAGGGAACGAGGTAGAGGCTAGTTGGTTCGCTATTTTGAATTCATTCTTTATCATTACCCTGGCGCCATTGTTTTCCCGCTGGTGGGAAAGTAAGTACAATCCCAGTGCAGCGCATAAATACGGTATTGGACTTATTCTCCAGGGTCTGGGTTTTGCAGTGTTGGTTTTCGGTACACTTGGCATAGCACCAGGTGCGGCAACCGCCTCGGTAAGTATGATCTACCTGATCTTCGCCTACCTTTTAATCACCATGGGCGAACTCTGTGTTTCTCCTGTAGGGCTTTCCTATCTCAGTAAATTGGTGCCTCCCAGGATGATCGGATTTATGTTTGGGATCTGGTACCTCGCCATCGCCATAGGGCAGAAAATGGCAGGAACCCTGGGTGGGATGATCGATGAGATCACGGCAGAATATTCTTTAAGCAGCTTTTTCCTGATCTTTACAATCCTTTGTGTACTGCTTGGTCTTATATCTATAGTGCTAAACAGGCCTCTTAAACGCATGATGCACGGAATTAGGTAGATCCTCTATTCAACTTTTAAAAGATAGGCTCCTTTTTCGGTGGTGGAATAAAATGGAAGTCCAATTTTATTACAACTCTTTTTCCAGCGGGCAATATCTGAAGGATAATTGCTGCCATCTGCGATCACCATTTCCGGTTGTATATTGGTAACTAATCTATCTAAATGGATGCGGGGCGATTGTGTAATTATAAGCACTACAGGTTTTTTAATAGTTGGCGGAATTACCGCACTGCTATCTAACACCAACCATTGTTTACCTCCAAAACTAAATGCCTTTGGAATAGGACTGTATTCTATGGAACCAAGGAACTCCTTGATGGTATAGTTGCTTATAAGAGACGCCAGTCGTGTACTATCCTGAGACATTACCTTAAGAGCTCTTCCATTTTGATAAAGGAGTCCGGAATTTGCCATTTGCTGAACGATAATAAGGCCTTTCTTTTGTGTGCTTTCAAAGGCCCTATAAAAAGTCCATACCTGAATGCTAAGGACGCAAATGGCCATATTGACCACCCATTTATGTCTTTGTTGCTTTAGTCCACTAATAACAAAATAAAGTAGCAGGTAGCCAAGTAGCAGGGTTACAGGGTCTATCGATATTTCATCGAAAACAAAATGTTCCTGTTCACCCACCCACCGTACAACCTCATTCATAGATTTGAGCAGCAGATTATAAAAAATGGCAACAATATTGGGTAGCATGTTTATGGCAGAGAGGATGATAACCAGGAGACCCAAGCCAAGCAATATCCCAAGAAAGGGAACGATCAGCATATTGGAGAGAAAAA
>CBDUON010000250.1:0-2797 GCA_965368835.1 uncultured Eudoraea sp.
CCTGGTTCTACCTCCCGGAAGAAAAAGCAGGCAGGCTGGTCTCCGTACAACAACCGGCAGAGGGTGGCTGGGAACAATACCCGGTTACCTTTTATGATACCAACTACCCGATTAAAGGTGCAAAACGTTTCTTTTCTGGCGGGGCCGGACTTTCCAGTACTGCTAAAGATTATGCCACTTTTTTACAGATGTACCTCAATGAAGGAAGCTATAACGGAGCTCGAATTCTAAGTCCAACCACTATCCGAAGCATCATGGGAGACCAAATGGGAATCCCCTTGAGCAACGGTCGGTTTTACTACGGCCTGGCCTTCGGGGTCTACACCCAAAAAGGGCAGGATCTGGGTGGCTATGGTAGTGAGGGTACCTTTGACTGGGGTGGCTATTTTAATACTCAGTATTTTGCCGATCCAGAAGAGGAGGTCATAGGTATACTAATGAAACAGACCCAAAATAAATGGGATGAAGATACAGGGTGGAAATTCCGCCAGATGACCTTTGCCGCTATTGAAGAATAAATCCATCAGACACATACTAACTACCATTAACTCAACTTTGAAAACACTTCCTATGAAACTTATTCAATTCCTGATCATCGGACTATTACTACTTCCTTCTTCTGTTGAAAGTCAGAGAAGAAAATCCCGGAACGCAGCTCCCGCACCTGTGCTGCAAGACTCACTGTTTCATGGCCTCCAATGGCGTAACATAGGCCCTTTCCGTGGTGGGCGTAGTGTAACCTCTACCGGGGTGGTAGGACAACCTATGACCTATTATATGGGGAGTACAGGAGGCGGAATCTGGAAAACTACTGATGATGGTATAAGCTGGAAGAACGTCTCAGACGGCTTTCTAAAAACAGGAAGCGTCGGAGCTATTGCCGTTTCTGAAAGCAACCCAAACATTGTTATTGCAGGCATGGGGGAACACGCTGCCAGAGGAGTTATGACCTCTATGGGAGATGGGGTTTATAAATCTACTGATGCAGGTAAAACCTGGACCCATATGGGCCTTGATTACACCAGACATATCTCAGACATCGTAATACATCCAGGAAATCCTGATATCATTTTTGTCACCGCACAAGGTGCCCAATACGGGCCTTCTGAAGACCGAGGGGTGTACCGTTCTACCAATGGTGGTGTTAGCTGGGAAAAGGTCTTGTATCTAGATACCACTACAGGGGCAGCCTCCTTATCAATGGATATGAAGAACCCTCTAATCTTATATGCCGCTATGTGGCAACACAGAAGATATCCATGGACCATGGAATCTGGAGGAGCAATGTCTGGTCTTTTTAAATCAACTGATGGAGGTAGTACCTGGGATAAAATGAAGGAAGGGCTACCTAAAGAATTTGGAAAGGCAGGGATCTCAGTTTCCAGAGCCAACCCGGAAAGGGTCTATGCCGTACTGGAAGCCGAAGGAGATAAAGGAGGTGTATACCGCTCAGACGATGCAGGAAAAAAATGGGTACAGATCAATAAGGACAGGGTAAATATTGCCCGTTCCTGGTACTATATGGAGATCTTTGCAGATCCTCAAAATGAGAATGTGGTCTATGTTCTAAATGCTCCAGTGATGAAATCGATCGATGGCGGAAAATCCTTTTCCGGTCTCTCAACACCACATGGGGATAACCACCATTTGTGGATTCACCCCAACGACAATCAAAAAATGATCAACTCCAATGACGGAGGTGCCAATGTCTCCAATAATGGAGGAGAAAGCTGGAGTACACAAACCATACAACCCACTGCGCAGTTCTACAGGGTAATCACAGACAATCAGGTTCCTTACAGGGTCTATGGCGGGCAGCAAGACAACTCGGCTATTTCTATCGCCAGCAGAACCAATGACCAGGGAATAGATTGGAAAGACTGGTATTCTGTAGCCGGTTGTGAAAGCGCCTACCTCGCCTTTGATCCAGATGATCCAAAAGTGATCTATGGAGGATGCTATCAGGGAATTATTGAAAAATGGGTAAAGGCTTCCAGAGAAGGCAAATCAATAAAAGAATATCCCGAGTTGGGCCTTGGAAATGTTCCGGCAGATTTTAAATACCGCTATAACTGGAACGCCCCTATCATTAGTTCTCCACATGACAGGAACACCATTTACCATGCCGGGAACGTTGTATTTAAAAGTACCGATGAAGGCCAAAGCTGGACAGTTGTTAGCCCGGATCTTACCCGGAATGACAAAAGTAAACAGGGCCCGGGTGGCGGACCGTATACCAACGAAGCGGCAGGGGGAGAGAATTACAACACCCTTATGTACCTGGTAGAATCACCACACGAAGAAGGGGTGCTATGGGCAGGCTCGGATGATGGCCTTGTTCACCTTACGAGAGATGGCGGACAGAACTGGGTAAATGCCACCCCTAAGGATCTGGGAGAAGGCATTGTAAACAGTATTGAAGTATCTCCGCATGACCCGGCTACCGCCTATGTGGTGGTAATGCGATATAAGTCGATGGACCTGAAACCCTACATTTTTAAGACCTCAGATTATGGCGAGACCTGGACCAAGATCGTAAACGGAATTTCAGATCCACACACTTTTGTAAGGGTAGTTAGAGAAGATCCTAAGCGAAAAGGACTGTTATACGCCGGCACGGAAACCGGACTTTATATCTCCCTAAACGACGGGATGAACTGGCAGCCTTTTCAACTCAATTTACCGGTGGTCCCTATCAATGATATGATCTTTCAGGACAATGACCTGGTAGTGGCTACGGCAGGAAGATCGTTCTGGATACTGGATGACGTGGGTGCCCTTCAAAGTGCCCCAATGA
>CBDUON010000251.1:0-2783 GCA_965368835.1 uncultured Eudoraea sp.
GTAGATCCATCGGCATATAAAAATTGGTAGCTTCTGGTTTCAACCCGCACATCCTCTATCTTATGTCCGGAAGAAAAAGTATTGTCTAGTACTTTCCCTGTAGTGACACTTTTTAGTTTTGTCCTTACAAAAGCCGGACCTTTCCCCGGTTTAACATGTAAAAATTCAATGATTTTATAGATGTCATGGTTATAACGGATGCACAACCCTTTTCTAATGTCTGAAGTATTTGCCATAAATTCTAATTTGTACTAAAATATCCCTTCATGATACCACGCTGGGAGTCGCGAATGAATTGTAAGATGCCATCTCGTTCCGGGGTGGCTTCCATTTCGGCCTCTATGATCTGCACGGCCTGAGAATTATTGTAATTTTTTTGATATAAAATGCGGTAGATATTCTGTATTTCCCGGATCTTGTCCGAGCTAAAGCCCCTTCTGCGAAGGCCTACGGAATTGATACCTACATAAGACATAGGCTCCCGGGCGCCCTTTACATAAGGCGGTACATCTTTACGAACCAGTGACCCTCCTGTAACAAAGGCATGACTCCCTATTGAAACAAATTGATGTACTGCCACAAGGCCGGCCAGTACCACATTGTCACCAATGGTTACATGTCCTGCAAGTGTTGAATTATTAGAAAAAATACAATTGTTTCCAACAAAGCAATCATGCGCAATATGGCAATAGGCCATAATGAGGCAGTTCTTGCCTATTTTGGTCTTCATTCTATCCAAGGTGCCTTTGTTAATGGTGGCACATTCCCGGATAGTGGTATTGTTTCCAATTTCAACCGTAGTTTCTTCTCCTTTGTATTTAAGATCCTGTGGCGGTGCAGAAATGACCGCTCCCGGAAATATGTTGCAATTTTTGCCAATGCGAGCCCCTTCCATGATGGTCACATTAGATCCAATCCAGGTTCCATCTCCAATAACAACATTATTATGAATGGTAGTAAAGGGTTCAACCACCACATTTTTGGCAATTTTTGCACCTGGGTGTATATAAGCCAGAGGTTGATTCATATTATTTCTTTTTCGCTATTTGCGCCATCATTTCTGCTTCGCATACTAATTTATTATTGGCATATGCATACGCCTGCATATGACAAATTCCTCTTCTTATCGGGGTTATTAGACTACAATGGAAAATTAAGGTGTCTCCCGGTAAAACTTTTTGTTTAAACTTTACATTATCGATCTTCATAAAGAAGGTCAAATAATTTTCCGGATCAGGAACCGTACTCAAGACAAGGATCCCTCCTGTTTGTGCCATGGCCTCAACCTGCAGAACTCCTGGCATAACAGGTGCACCTGGAAAATGACCGATAAAAAATGGCTCGTTCATGGAAACGTTCTTCATCCCTACAACATGGGTGTCCGAAAGTTCCAGGATACGATCTATAAATAAAAATGGAGGCCTGTGAGGCAACATCGCCATGATCTGATGTATATCCATTAATGGCGGTACATTCAGATCGTATTGTGGCACATTATTTCTTTTCTCCAGCTTAATTATCTTTGAGAGTTTTTTGGCAAACTGAGTGTTCACATAATGCCCCGGTTTGTTCGCGATTACCTTACCACGTATTCTGGTGCCGGTTAGCGCAAGATCCCCGATCACATCTAGTAATTTATGTCGTGCTGCTTCATTAGGCTGATGCAGCGTTAAATTGTCCAGAATACCGTTGGGTTTTACAGAAAGCTTCTTTTTGTTAAAGGCCTTTTCCAGCTTTTTCATAGTAGATTCGGAGATCTCCTTATCCACATATACGATAGCATTATTCAGGTCTCCACCTTTAATAAGTCCATGTTCCAAAAGCATTTCCAGTTCATGCAGAAAACTAAATGTTCTGGCATCTGCGATCTCCTTTTTAAAATCTGATAGGCGCTCCAGCGTCGCATTTTGGGTACCCAGAACCTTGGTGCCAAAATCTACCATAGTGGTCACCTTATATTCATCCGAAGGTATAATAGTGATCTCGCTTCCGGTAGCTTCATCCTTATAGCTAATGACCTCTTTTACTATATACTCTTCCCTGTCTACTTCCTGTTCAACAATACCGGCTTTTTCTAAAGCTTCTACAAAAAACTTAGAAGACCCATCCATAATAGGTGGTTCCGGGGCATTGAGTTCAATGAGTACATTATCTATTTCCAGTCCAACAAGGGCGGCCAGCACATGTTCTGAGGTTTGTATCTTCAC
Source organism: uncultured Eudoraea sp. (assembly GCA_965368835.1). Lineage (GTDB taxonomy): Bacteria > Bacteroidota > Bacteroidia > Flavobacteriales > Flavobacteriaceae > Muriicola. The sequence continues at coordinate 2,208 of CBDUON010000251.1, forward strand.
CCCTCTTTTTTCCAAATTTGTCCCCCGTTGAGTGTTAATCACATAGTTGGCGTCTGCCTCAATAATTGGCTCACCCTCAAGATCTACTCGCTTAAAGGCATACCCATGGTTCTCCTGAGCCGGAACAAACTTCATGGTTACGTTTTCGCCGGTATGTAAGCCAACACCTTTAAGTACTACTTCTTTTGCAATGGTGCGTTGTTTTGCCATAGACTTATTTTCCATTGTTTTTTTCAATATCATTTATCTTTCCAACAATCTTGGTAAGATTTTTAAAGTGCACATATGATTTATTAAAATCGCCATAATTTATTGCCGGAGAGCCCTGCAAAAATTCATCATCCTTTACATTCCGACTAATTCCCGATTGTGCCTGAATTTTAACCCGGTCCCCAATGGTAATGTGACCAACGATGCCCACCTGTCCTCCAATAAGACAATTTTTACCAATCTTGGTTGAACCGGCTACACCTGTTTGTGCAGCAATAGCTGTATGTTCGCCAATTTCAACATTATGAGCAATATGGATCTGGTTATCTAATTTTACACCTTTGTGGAGCACAGTAGAACCCAGGG
>CBDUON010000252.1:0-2759 GCA_965368835.1 uncultured Eudoraea sp.
CTTTGCAGAAGATATTTTGCAACACCTACAAGAAGTGAAACAACAACATCCTGCTCTTGGTCATCTTATTGATGATGGCATAGATCTGGTAGATGCAGTAGGTGCCATAACTTAATGACTAAAAACTGATATAAGGATAGGCTTTAGTTAGGTCTGCTATTTTCTTTTGTAAACTCTCCTTAAATACTAAATGCTGCTTTGAAGTTGGATTAAAGGGCTTATGGGCAAGTCCTTTTTGGATCTCCACAACACTTTCCATTACCTCCAGATCGGCTTTTGAAATACAAGCAGCGCTAAATTTTTCCCAGATATAATCGATTGCCAGAGCATTAGGATGCACCATATCTGCTTCATAAAAACGGTAATCTCTCAATTCGTCCATCATCAATTCATAGGAAGGGAAATAATAGCATTTATTGGGTAAAGACTGTTGCAGCTGATGAGTTGCCGTTATCAAATGGGCCTTACTGCGTTGATTTTCAACAAATCCATCCTTTAGATGTCTTACAGGCGATATGGTTAGGTATACAGCTATTTTAGAATTGATCTGCAGTATTTTTTCTATTGCATTGCCGAGGCTCTCTATAATTTCTTCCGGACTAGACAAGATCTTGTTAAATTCCCTTTGAGGTACTTTATGACAGTTGGCTACCCATTTGCCAGAATCCTTATGTTCATATCCCCAGGCAGTTCCCAGGGTGAGGATAAGGTGCGAAGCTGTTGTTAGCTTTTGTCTGGTGAGACCTAATTGTTTATTCAGGTTAAGGAGAAGTTCTTCCTTAGAGTTTTGACTTATATCCGAATGTGCCTCAAAGGAATGCCATTGTTCCTGATGTAAAAAAAGTTCTTCTTCCCTGTATTCTTCTTTATTCAGTGCCCTTATTACAAGATTGGACAACGCTTTGGGATGGAACAAGATCCCAAAAGGATTCAGCGTGGTTCTAAATTTGTGATACTCTAATTTCCTTCCTATATGGTTTGCAAAACACGATCCCAACAAAACAGTCTCGCCATTATATGATATGGGATATAGCGAGGTGTTTACAGGTACTTGTGTTTGAAGTTTCATAGGGTCAAGAAATAAAGGAGCGTGCCTTTTTCAGGGCTTCAGGGATACCTGCGGGATTCTTGCCTCCTGCGGTTGCAAAGAAAGCTTGACCTCCACCACCACCCTGGATAAATTGACCCAGTTCCCGAACAACTGTACCGGCGTTTAGTCCTTTTTTCTCAACAAGACCTTTGGATATATAGCAGCTTAAAAGAGCTTTCCCATGTTGTTTAGAAGCAAAAAGTAAGAAAAGATCATCATGCTCCTGCCCCATCTCAAATGCCAGATCTTTCATGGCAGCGGCATCTAAATCCACTTCTCTGGCCAGAAATTTTACTCCATTTACTTGCTCCAAAGAATCTTTGAACTCATTTTTAATGGTGCGGGCCTTTTCTTTTAATAAGGCTTCGATCTCCTTTTTCATCAGAATATTCTCTTCCTGCAGACTTTCAATGGCCTTTACAGGATCTCCACTACTTTTTAAGCGAGATTTTATCTGTTCCACTAGTAGATTTTTCTCTTCATAGAAGTCTTTGACAGCCTGAGAAGTGATTGCTTCTATCCTGCGAACACCAGCTGCAATAGCTCCTTCAGATATGATCTTAAAATGCCAGATATCAGCAGTATTCCTAACATGAGTACCACCACAAAGTTCTATGGAGTCTCCAAACTTAATAGTGCGCACCTTGTCCCCGTACTTCTCCCCAAAAAGTGCCATAGCTCCATCCTCCAGGGCCTTTTTAACCGGGATACTTCGCTCTTCCTCAAGCGGCAACTGTTCATCAATCCTTGTATTTACAAAGTTTTCCACCTTGCTTAGTTCATCTTCCGTGAGTTTGGCAAAATGTGAAAAATCGAATCGGAGATGTTCTGAATGTACCGCAGATCCTTTTTGCTCCACATGGGTACCCAGCACCTCTCTCAACGCCTGATGCAACAAATGGGTTGCGGTGTGGTTTCTAGCTGTGCTCGCTCTTTGTGTGGCATCTACTACAGCTGTAAGCGAACCATTTAAGTGTTTAGGCAGGTTCTTAGCGTAATGAACAATTTCGTTGTTCTCTTTTTTTGTGTCGAGGATGTAAACCACATCGCCATTGGGCACTTCCAAAAACCCCTTATCTCCTACCTGTCCACCCCCTTCCGGGTAAAAAGGTGTTTTATTAAAAACCAGCTGAAACTGTATACCTTCTTTTTTGGTAGTCACCTTCCGGTATTTAACCAGATCTACCTGAGCCTTTAATTCATCATAGCCAATAAATGCTTGCTTTGCATTATCCTGAAGTATTACCCAATCATCCTTTGCCACTTCTGAAGCCGATCTTGATCTGGTTTTTTGCTCCTCCATCGCCTTTTCAAATTCCTTTTCATCCAAGGAATAGCCCCTTTCACTCAGAATAAGACTTGTAAGATCTATTGGGAAACCGAAGGTATCATACAATTCAAAAGCCTTCTTTCCATCTATCTCCTTTCCTTTAGATTTGGCAATCATATCATCTAAGAGAACCAATCCCTGATCCAGGGTTTTAAGGAAGGAATGTTCCTCCTCTCTAATTACGTTCTCTATCAGATTTTGTTGTTTTTTTAATTCAGGAAATGCAGTGCCCATTGTATTCACAAGTACATTCACCAATTTATACAGAAAAGGCTCCTGGGTATCGAGAAAAGTAAATCCATACCGCACAGCCCTTCTTAGAATACGCCTTATGACATA
>CBDUON010000253.1:0-2745 GCA_965368835.1 uncultured Eudoraea sp.
GACACCATTTGGGACGAGCATGTGGAAAAGATGATCCTGGCATTAAGCTATCCCAAGAACTACAACCATGAAGTGGTAAAATATGGATATGTAAGGGGACTAGAGCCTTTTGAATATGTAGATCAGATCTTTAAAAGATATGATCATTACCGTAAGTTTATTGATCAGGATGGCTCTTAGTTAGAGGTCTAACGGGTTCTTTGTTTAGCTGCAATGTACCTGTTAAATTTATTGTCATCCTCCAGAATGTCAAAGAATGTATCGATAAAAGCACTGGCCTGTCTATACTGAGAAGGGTCCTGAAATAAGTCCTTTAGGGCGGTAATTTCCTCCAGCATTTCCTCCTTTTTTTGCAGGAATAATTTCCTCACTTCCCTGAGTTGTACTTCTTCCCGTTCATATCCTTTGTAGATACGATCCGTAACCTCGGTTATGGCCCCGGATAGGTTCTGAATGTTGGTAACTGCCGCATAGGGAGCATTCACCATGCCACACATATCAAAGTCATAGGGCACAGGGATGATCCTTTTATCAGAAAACAAGATCTTTTGATTGTGCTGCAGCCTGGTGGAATAATCCGTATTGGCGATCATATATTCAAAAAAGGCATTTTGTATAGAGGCGATAGCATCATGCTGCAAGGGATGTATGCTCCGTTTTATTTCCTTCCCATTATATCTCTCTGCTACCTGGTCCATATCCTCTATCATAAAGCCTAAAAGGTTATGTTCAAACATTCTTTTTCCTCTTTCCTCAAAGAGTTCTATGCGAGTGAGCCTGGTTTTAAAATGATAGTCGCCTACACATTCGTAGAGTTTGTAGGCCAGGTATTCTTTTAAGACATAATCTCCGCTATTTCTATCTAAGAGACAGGGAAGGACCAGTTTTATCTTTTCACTTCCCTCAAACAAGCTGCCTTTGGTGTGTGCCTTTCTCAACTTGAGTTTTAGGGGCGCAAAATAACAATTTTTCCGCCTAAAATTTCCCCTGGCCCTAAGATCTACCGGAAGTGAGTCCCAGGAAGTATTGGCCTCTTTAAACCAAATCATAGACTGCAAATAGGTGCTGTCATTGGTTTCCCTTTTCATGTCTTTATTAGAATACCGGAGCTGAATTAGTAAAGGAACCTCGCTGCCAAAAAGTGGCTGTACACTTTTGTCGACGGCAACTAAAACGTCTTCCTGTCCATATGAAAAGGGCATCAGATATAGTATCCAAATGAGTAGTATCCCCTTTGTCCAATGGTGTTTCATTGCCTTTTTGTCCTCCTTAAATGTACGATTAAATGTGAAATACATGGTTCTTGAACATCATCAAATAGATCTCTACAAGCCATTTTGTGATAATGTGATTTTTCTAAAGTTCCCCATTTTACTTGCTGGCTATAGCTCCGGCGTAGATCTTACAAAGATCCGCCTAGCTTTCAAAGAAGTATAATTAGGTTGCTTTATTTTGTTATCTCCCTTACTATGAGTACCTTATACATGGTATTCATCATAAATTTTACTGTTATGGGAAGAATAAAGGCGCTAAACAAATGGGCCAATGCCCATACCTATTACCTCATAGACCTCATACGAGTTGCACTTGGCCTATTTCTGATTTTAAAAGGGGTCGATTTTATGTCTGATGCGGAGGCCATGGCCCTGGTCATGGATCCTTTTAGGGAGCTGCCCGGCAGTATGATGATCATGCATTACGTGGCGGCCGCACACTTTGTGGGGGGATTCTTTATTATCGTTGGCCTCTTGACCCGATGGTGCGTAGTTCTGCAGCTGCCAATCATGATAGGAGCCATCCTTACCAATTTCTTAGGGGTAATGGTCGTCTCTAACCTTATTCAGGCTAGCGTTGTTTTTCTGGTATTGATATTCTTCCTGATGTACGGATCCGGAAAACATTCACTAGACTACTATCTTAAAATGCAGAAATAAAAAAATATTCCTACTTCGCTGCTGTTGGTGCCGGTTTTCTTTTAGGCATCACCAAACTATCTGCCGGATAATTCTCTTTTAAATAGTTCATCTGAGATTTTGCCCAGGAAATTAGCAACTCTCTTTGCTCCTCAGATAGGTTTGCCTCGGAATGCAGCCCTAAATAAGTGTAGTCTGCTAAAGGCATTTCCTTTTTTTCTACCATTTCAGCCACTTCTTCCCACTTATGGTTTTGGATGGCTATTGGTCTGTTGGTAAACTCGGAGAAATTAAGATGTCTTTTTCCATCTTCTACATGGTCATTAAGCCACCAGGCCACCGGCTGTACATTGGCATACCAGGGATATACCGTCTTGTTAGAATGGCAGTCATTACAGGAGACTTTTAAGATCTCATCTACTTCCGCAGGTACTTCGTATTTTTTAGTAATAGCATACGTAAGGTCGTTGCTTTCATTTTTATCTGGTCTGAAGAATTGAATGATGACCAGGACGGCAAGAAGTGCAAGAAGGATCTTTTTGATCATGATATATTGAATTTGGTTTGTTTTGCTAAAATACTAGACTTTAAGATATTGTCAACTTTATAACCACAAATTAACACTCATTCCTTCTTTTATTTCAGAAATAGACCCCTTTCCTCAAATACCCAAAACTGTTAAAACATCGATTAAATGCACATAACATAGGTCTACACCACAGTTTTTGGCACTTTCACAACAATTGGCTGCAGGAGCATTCTTATGTTTTGTACCTTATATAAACGGAAATCTTAAATTCTATGTTATGGAAAAATACACGAATAAACACCC
>CBDUON010000254.1:0-2743 GCA_965368835.1 uncultured Eudoraea sp.
ACTTGATTGGGGATGAGACCAATATGCGATATATAGGCGAATTAGGGATCATTCTACTTTTCTTTTTTATAGGGATGGAAATAGACCTCTCATCCTTCATCGGAAATTGGAAACTCGCTTTATTTGGGACCCTTGGTCAATTCCTTTTAAGCATTGGAAGTGTTTGGATAATAGGAATATTGTTTGACTGGAATACTACCAGGATTATTGTCATAGGATTCGTTATCGCCCTCTCCAGTTCGGCCGTGATCTTTAAACTGCTGGAGGAAAAACAATTGCTCGACAAGAAAATAGGGCAGAATGTTTCCAGCATTCTTCTGGCTCAGGATATTGCTATTGCTCCAATCATAATCATCATTTCTATCGTGGGAGGTGAGGATACCTCCTTCAATTCTGTGATCCTTAAGATCATAGGAGGGATACTGATAATATCGGCAATCATATATATTTATATCAAAAAAGAAATTACTTGGCTACCCTTTAAAAAGACCATAAAAAAAGATCATGAACTGCAGGTTTTCCTGGCCTTGTTCTTTTGTTTTGCAGGAGCCATGATAGCCGGTTTGTTTGGTATTTCAGAGGCGCTTGGTGCCTTTGTCGGAGGTCTTATCATGCATGCAGGTAAGGCCACCAGATGGATACATGATGCCATACATTCCTTCAGGATCCTTTTTGTAGCCATATTTTTTATCAGTATAGGGGCACAGATAAATACAGAATTTTTACTAGATAATCTTGTTCCCCTGGGCCTTGTCCTGGTAGCTGTATATGTGCTAAATCAGTTTATTAACACCCTTATTTTAAAAACCTACAGTAATTCATGGAAGGATGCCATTTTTGGTGGCGCCATGTTGGCCCAGATCGGGGAATTGAGTTTTTTGATATGTATCACGGCTTCTAACCTGAATATTCTTTCGCAATACGCCTACGATTTTACGATCTCTCTGATCTCACTAACAATTTGCATTAGTCCTTTTTGGATTGCCTTGGCTGAGAAATTAAATGCGAGGGGCAAACAAAATGTTCCTGTAGATAGTACCCTGATGAATAAAAATTAATGGCTTACTTCAAAACAAGAGTTTAACGCCTAATTAAAAGAACAATGAAAAAAGAAGAGCATTATCTCATAAGGAGTGGTTGGTTAAGAGCTTCTATTTTAGGTGCTAACGATGGAATCCTTTCAACAGCCAGTATTATCATTGGGGTAGCCGCTGCTTCTACAACAAGAGAACCAATTGTTTTGGCCGGGGTGGCCGGACTTGTAGCTGGAGCACTATCTATGGCAGCCGGGGAATACGTTTCTGTGAGTTCGCAAACAGATATTGAAACATCGGATCTCGAAAGAGAAAAAAAAGAACTTTTAGAAATGCCAGAGGCAGAATTAAAAGAACTTGCAGATATCTATGAAGACCGGGGTCTCACTCCAAAGCTATCCTTGGAAGTGGCCACGCAGCTCACAAAACATGATGCACTAGGCGCCCACGCGAGAGATGAGTTGGGTATAAACAGCATTACCAGAGCACGACCCTTACAAGCTGCCTTAGCATCTGGAGCCTCCTTTATATTCGGGGGATTACTTCCTGTTCTGGCAGCCTTATTTCTTCCTGTAAAACCCATGATCTATTGGCAATATGTATTGGCCACCCTCTTTTTAGCCATCCTGGGAGCTGTAGCTGCCAAAGCCGGAGGATCTAGTGTTAAAAAGGCCGTTTTAAGAATTACTTTTTGGGGCACAGTTGCCATGGGAATTACAGCTTATATAGGGCATTTGTTTGGTGTTTCTATGAATTGAGAAAAATGCCGACAGAGAATTTAGAATAAAATCAATAAAAAAAATCGTAGCTTATTGGAGTCCAATTGATCCATTGGGATTTTAAAACAAACTGTATGACCATGGCTAGATTCATCAAGAAAAAAAAACAGGAAATTGGCTTATCTCCGGATGAACTTCTGTTCCGGGGTAAAAAGAAGATCAATGAGGTACTTCTTCGCATCATAGATTTTGATGAGGAAACACTGGAAGAAGACGCCTTAAAAATCGTTCATGATGTTCTCAAATACAAAGAAAAAGATACCGTAACCTGGCTAAACGTAGATGGTCTGCACAATGCAGCAATCATGAAGGAGATAGCAGATACTTTTGATCTGGATACCTTGGTGTTGGCAGAAGTAATGCAAACACAGGCCAGACCACGAGTTTTGGAATATGATAATTGCATTCTGATCACCATCAAAATGATGCAACAAAACGAAGATACGGGTCAGATCATAGTGGAAAACCTCAGCCTGATCCTCACAGAATCTGTTTTAATCTCGTTCCAGGAAAAGAGAGGCGATGTTTTTGAACCCGTGCGGGAACGCATTCGCAAACAGAAAAAAAGAATACGAAACGGAGGTACAGATTACCTGGCCTTTGCTCTGCTCGATATTGTAATTGATAATTATTTATATGTGCTGAGTGTTCTTGGAGAAAAAATAGAAACCCTGGAAGACAATCTGCTTATAAATCCAAATGAGGTAGTCATCAATGAGATCAACAAATATAAGCGTGAATTGAATTTCCTGCGGAAAAGCATTAAACCCGCCAAGGAAATGATCTTTGTCCTGGCCAAAATGGAATCGGAATTCATCAACGAATCAACCTATGTGCATTTCAAAGAATTGGAAGATAATATTAGTCAGGCTAACGAAGTATCGGACAGTTACCGGGAGATCTTGTCAGATCAGCTGAACATTTACCACA
>CBDUON010000255.1:0-2722 GCA_965368835.1 uncultured Eudoraea sp.
TTCGGGAGAATGCAAAGAAATATCAGGTATTGGTGGAAGAAGAGTTACGAAGAGTCATGGCGCATGGACTACTGCATTTAATGGGCTATACAGATAAAACAGATGTCGGAAAGTCGGAAATGACCAGAAAGGAAAATGAAAAATTGAATATGTTCCACGTGGAACAATAGAAGAAGACAATGTTCGAAAAGCAGTATGATGTAATTGTTGTAGGAGGGGGTCACGCGGGCGCAGAGGCAGCTGCCGCAGCAGCCAATATGGGCTCTAAAACCCTGTTGGTGACAATGAATTTGCAGACTATAGGACAAATGTCTTGTAACCCTGCGATGGGAGGTATTGCAAAAGGTCAGATTGTACGAGAGATTGATGCACTTGGGGGTTATAGTGGTATAGTTTCGGATAAATCTGCTATTCAATTTAAAATGTTGAATAAAAGTAAGGGTCCGGCCATGTGGAGTCCGCGTACGCAAAATGACCGAATGCGTTTTGCAGAGGAATGGCGTCTTGCTTTAGAGCGCACACCAAATGTGGACTTTTATCAGGAAATGGTAATGGGTTTACTGGTGAAAGGAGAAAAGGTTATTGGGGTAAGAACATCTTTGGGAATAGATATTCATGGGAAGTCGGTTATCTTAACAAATGGCACTTTCCTTAATGGCCTAATTCATATAGGTGAAAAGCAATTTGGAGGTGGGAGAGCAGGAGAAAAAGGCTCAACAGGTATAACTGAACAACTAAGTACCTTTGGATTCGATTCAGGAAGGATGAAAACAGGTACTCCACCACGGGTAGATGGGAGATCACTTGATTATTCCAAAATGATACTTCAGCCCGGAGATGCTATACCTGAGAAATTCTCGTATTTAGACACTCCACTTTTAACGACACAAAGAGATTGTCATATGACCCATACCTCAAAAGAGGTTCATGAATTATTAAAAGAGGGTTTTGACAGGTCTCCTATGTTTAATGGAAGAATTAAAAGCATTGGGCCTCGGTATTGTCCCTCAATTGAAGACAAGATCAACCGCTTTGCAGACAAGGAAAGTCACCAGATCTTTGTGGAGCCGGAAGGTTGGGATACGGTTGAGGTTTATGTAAATGGTTTTTCTACTTCTTTGCCTGAAGATGTACAGTTCAAAGCCCTCAGATCAGTAGTAGGTTTTGAAAAAGTAAAGTTTTTTAGGCCGGGATATGCCATTGAATACGATTATTTCCCGCCAACGCAGTTAAAACACACATTGGAAACAAAGCTTATTCAGAATTTGTATTTCGCAGGCCAGATAAATGGTACTACTGGCTACGAAGAAGCGGCTTCACAGGGACTAATGGCAGGAATCAATGCCCACTTAAAAATTAATGAGTTACCTCCCTTTATGTTACAAAGAGATGAAGCATATATTGGGGTGTTAATAGATGATCTAATTACAAAAGGGACAGAAGAGCCCTATCGTATGTTTACTTCTAGGGCTGAATACCGCACTTTATTGCGACAGGATAATGCGGATTTGCGATTAACGCCAAAAGGCTACGCCTTAGGATTGGCCTCTGAGGAACGCCTGAGAAAAATGCAGGAAAAGGAAAGAAAATCGGATGCGTTTATAGATTTTTTCAGGAATACCAGTTTTTCTCCTGAGGCTATAAATCCTATCTTAGAAGAAGTGGCCTCTGCCCCGGTTAAACAAGCAGATAAAATGTATAAGGTATTCTCCAGGCCTAATGTTACCATGGGGCATATGCTTCAGCTGGAAGAGGTGGCCAATTATGTTGAAACGCATGAGTTAGGGAGAGAAGTAATGGAACAGGCAGAAATACAGGTAAAATATTCCGGATATATAGCAAAGGAAAAGAATAATGCAGATAAACTACAGCGCCTGGAGAATATTAAAATACCGGAAGGTTTTGATTACTCTAAATTGAAATCACTATCCTATGAAGCCCGGGAAAAATTAAACGCCATAAGACCGGTAACCATCTCACAGGCCTCCAGAATTAGTGGGGTTTCCCCAAGCGATATAAGTGTTTTATTGGTTTTTATGGGGCGCTAAAGATCTATTGTTCCACGTGGAACAATTAGCACCTACTAATTGCGACTTGTCCAATTGAATGAATACTATGGAATTGTTTTTAACTACTAAGGATCATGCGGTCACTAAGGAAACTTTTGAGTTGCAGTATGATGCTCAACTGGAAATGCTTCACACGGTTCCCAGGCCCAAAGATTTAGACAGGTATTATCAGGATGAGGATTATGTCTCCCATACTGATGGGAATCGCACTGTAATTGAAAAAATATACCAACTGGTTAAAAAGTATAACCTTAAGAAAAAGGAATCCTGGATCAAAAAGTATGCAAAAAATAATGCGGCGGTATTAGATGTTGGGGCAGGCACCGGCTCATTGGTTAAATTTTTAAAGGAACGGGGTTGGTTGGCAGATGGGGTAGAGCCTAATTCCAAAGCACGTTCAATGGCTAAGGGAAAAGGGATAGAATTAAAGACAACCTTAAAAGATCTTGGCAATAAAAAGTACGATATAATTACCCTATGGCATGTACTGGAACATTTGCCGGATCTGGATAATTATATATTGGAAATTAAAGAAAGACTAACGGATAATGGTGTGTTGTTTGTGGCAGTCCCTAATTTTCGTTCGTATGATGCAACTCACTATGGATCTTTTTGGGCGGCATATGACGTACCTCGACACTTATGGCATTTCT
>CBDUON010000256.1:0-2695 GCA_965368835.1 uncultured Eudoraea sp.
TAGGACGCCAGGTTTTCATCCTGGTAACAGGGGTTCGATTCCCCTACGGGCTACAGGTAAGCTGTAGTTTAATACAGTTATTAAAACATAATTTAAAGAAAGATGGCAAATCACAAGTCGGCATTAAAGAGAATTAGAAGGAACGAACAAGTGCGTTTACGTAACAGGTATCAGCACAAAACTGCTCGTAATGTTATAAAGAAGTTACGCAGTGAAACTGACAAAAAGAAAGCATCTGCTTTATTGCCATCTGTGGTTAGTATGATAGATAAGTTGGCAAAACGCAATATTATCCATGACAACAAAGCTGCGAATCTCAAAAGCAAGCTTATGAAAATGGTTGCAGCGATATAAGTATTGCTTTCAATAATTTAAGTAAAACCTGGCCCTATGGCCGGGTTTTTTTTGTTTCTGTTCTTGAAGAAAGCACAAAAAAAATCCCGCGATACTTTTGTACAGCGGGATTCTTATTTATTAACGTAATTCTTATTGACTCATAGTCATTAAGAACTCTTCATTATTCTTGGTTTGCTTAATACGCTGCTCCATAAATTCCATGGCCTCAATAGGATTCATATCTGCCAGGTATTTACGCATCACCCACATTCTTTGAATGGTATTTTCATCCAGTAACAAGTCATCTCGTCTGGTAGAAGATGAAATAAGATCGATAGCAGGGAAGATCCTTCTGTTACTGATCCTTCTATCTAACTGCAGTTCCATATTACCGGTTCCTTTAAATTCCTCAAAGATCACCTCATCCATCTTAGATCCGGTTTCTGTAAGGGCGGTAGCTATAATTGTCAGCGAACCTCCATTTTCAATATTTCGTGCTGCACCAAAGAATCTTTTTGGTTTATGCAGGGCATTGGCGTCAACACCACCACTTAATACCTTTCCTGAAGGTGGTTGTACTGTATTATAAGCTCTGGCAAGTCTGGTTATAGAATCTAATAAGATCACTACATCATGACCACATTCAACAAGGCGTTTTGCTTTTTCAAGCACAATATTAGCTACGCGTACGTGTTCTGTAGCTTCCTTGTCAAAGGTAGAGGCTACTACCTCACCTTGCACATTACGCTGCATATCTGTAACCTCTTCAGGCCTTTCATCTATTAATAAGACGATTTGATATACTTCCGGATGATTAGCTGCAATCGCATTGGCCACATCTTTTAATAACATGGTCTTTCCCGTTTTTGGTTGGGAAACGATCATCCCTCTTTGTCCTTTCCCAATAGGGGAGAACAGATCTATGATACGGGTTGAGATATTGCTTTGGCGTTCAGCCAAATTAAATTTTTCCGTTGGGAATAAGGGGGTGAGGTGCTCAAATGCAACCCGGTCCCTTACTACCTGAGGATCTTGTCCGTTGATCTTATTTACTTTGATCAGCGGGAAATATTTTTCACCTTCTTTCGGAGGTCTTACATTTCCAAGAACCGTATCTCCTGTCTTTAATCCAAATAAACGGATCTGAGATTGAGAAACATAAATATCATCTGGAGACGAAAGATAATTATAGTCCGAAGACCTTAAGAATCCATACCCATCCTGCATGATATCCAGGACGCCTTCGCTTTCAATGATACTGTCGAATTCGTATTCCGGTTGTTTGTATTTGTTCTTGAGATCTTTGTCGTAGTTGCTCGACTTTTTCTCTTGCCCATTATTCTGATGGGCGGGCTTATTGGAACGTGGTCCTTTAATTTGATTCCCGGAATGTTCTTTCTTAGGATGTTCCTTTTTAATGTGTTCTTTTTTGGGATGTTCCTTTTTAGGATGTTCCTTAGCTACTTCCGAAGTGGAAGCTTCTCCTTGAGGTTCTCTCCTTTGAGGAGTTGCCTTAGGGTCTTTTGATTCTGAGACAACTTTCTTGGGTCTTGGCCGTGGCTTGGGAACATGCTTTTTAGGGCGTTCTTCAGCTGCAGTGTTTTCAACAACCCCGGAAGTTTCCTTCACAATCTTGGGATTGCTGGCTTGCAGATCTAGTATTTGATAAACCAGATCTAGTTTCTTTTGGGTTTTGTACTTAGGTACTTTTAAATTTTCGGCAATCTTCTGAAGCTCAGGAAGCTTCATTGCCTTTAAATCAGAAATCTCAAACATTGAGTATTGAATAAGTTATATGTGGTTAAAAATCGAAGTATTTGTTACTTGGGTATTAATTGGGAATGAGATCCCATTGGGTAAGTGTTATCTTAGATAACGTTACAAAATTACAAATTATTTTCAATATTTCGTGGTAAAATCTTAAAAAGACCTTTATTTTTGCAGCGCGAACAAGCAATTGAGCAATGATTCAACGTATTCAATCCATTTATCTGCTGTTAGTTGCCCTCCTGGGGGCACTGCTGCCATTTTGGTTAGAACTATGGGTAGATGCTGCTGGTGCCGTTGTTTTTGCTCAAAATGAAATTGCGGTTTCACTAGCCTTTTACGGGTCGGCTGTCTTGGCAGCCCTGGCTATTTTCCGCTTTAAAGACCGAAAGAGCCAATTTGTGCTAAACCGGTTAAATATGATACTTAATCTTTTTTTACTAGGATTTTTCGTTTACCGATCGCTAAACTTATCCGGAGAGGCTTTGGTCTCGGAGAAGGGTATTGGGATGCTGATTCCTGTATTTTCTATCGTTTTTTTAGTCCTGGCCAACAGGGCTATAAAGAAGGATGAAGATCTCGTAAAATCTGT
>CBDUON010000257.1:0-2685 GCA_965368835.1 uncultured Eudoraea sp.
TTCGGATGACGAATACACCTTCGGGATGCAGGCGCTCGACCTGACAAAAGAATCCTGGATTGGAGGGGAGTTTTTGGTATTTGTCTAACTCGTCCCTCTACCTTTGTGCTTTTACCCTTTATCTCCGAAAGATATCCAGCGTCTTATGATACTCATCATAAAGCACCAGCTTTTTCCTGGTTAATTCCAAAATTGGAAAAATCATGGGTTTGGAGGAAAGTGTGCCGTCTGATGCAAAATCTATAAAATCGCCGGGAATTTTACGTTTTTCTGGATCCACGGCCGAATCTAATAAGGTGAGTCTTTTGCCATTGGGGGATAAGTGCCAGGTGCCATTTCTTGTAGCTCCCTGTTGCTCTTTACCCGGGGATAGTACATCATAGGTAAAAGTTCCATCCTGGTTAAAAGTAAAGTAGTAGTGTTTTGGATTTGCAATGGTGTCTTTTAAAACTTCCAGAACCTGTTCCCCGTTCCTAAAACTACCCATGATCTGCCATTGGCCATAGATTTCCTTGGCCGTGTGCTCCTGGCAGTATGCAGTCAAGGAAAGCAAACATGCAAAACCTGCAATACTATTTCTAATGATCTTATTCAACTAGTATGGTATTTTCCAATCTATGGTACACTTATAACGTCATTATCAAGCATTTTTGTATCAATTCATCTCCAGGACAAATAAATGAAGGGGTCAATACCCCCGTGTTTAAAAAGCTACAAAGACTGGTAATGAGAGTATACCTTGGGCTTTAAAGCAGCCGTGGCATTTACCAAGGCTTCAGAAGGCGCACCGTAGAGCTCCGGATAAAAGTCAGAAATAGCCAATAATTCACCTAACAGAGGCCCCAGATTACCAATATGAGCCAAAATGGCATCAGAATCAGTATAGGTTTCTCGAACTACACATTCCGTTCCTTCATTATTAAAGTACCAATCGTATTGCAGTGTCCCGGAATCCTTTTCTTTAGTAGAATGCATGCAGGCTTTAGCCACTTTCTTGAATTTCTCAAGTTGCCCTTCATGTATCACAAAGCGAGCAGTTAATTGAAGATTATTCATGTTGATTTGTTTAAAGTTACTGGTTAATAAAGAATAAAAGTAAGTCCATCTTACCTTACATTCTAAGGTAGATAAGCATTTTTATTACGACACCAATATATGGACGAAATACAGTATTAGCTGTCCCGGTTATGCTTACTATTTACCAAGTCTTCTAAGGTTCTTTAAAACAATTTATATGCAGGAGGTGTAATTCCCTTCATTCTAAGGTATATAGCACATTGTCCTCTGTGATGTCCTACATGTTCATTAGCCTTTTGGATCCACCCTAGTCGGGTTACTTTATACGGCCCACGCACCACAACTTCCTCAAATTTTGATGGGTCCATATTTTGAATGCCGGCAATGGTAAAATCAAAGCTTTCAGCAACAATACGGCGTACCTCACTTTTTGATTGAAAGCTAGCTTCTTGTTCAATATTAATATCGCTATAAATAGCTGCCTCTCCGGTACCGTTGGCAGCAAGACCTATGGTTCCCTGGGCTCCGTGCAACATTTGTTCGGCAAAGGTTCTCACACCCTCTGTAGGTTTATAATTAAATTGGTCTTCGGGCATCGCATCTATATATTCCAACGACATGGCCTTAGACCGTTCAAAGTCGGCCACCAAATGGTCTATTGTAGCATTTTGTGCATAACTTAGTACTCCTAATAGACAGCAAAATAATAGTAGTGTTTTTTTCATGATGATGAGTTTTTAAGTGAATTCTTAAGATACGAAAAATTCGTTTTCTTGAAGTACCCTGAAATCAAAGCAAATAGACAACTAAAAACCCTAAATAAGTGCCCAGGGCATTTCCCAAAGTGCCTACTAAAATAGCGGGAACTATCAATTCCTTCCGCCCAAAAGTCTCGGCCAGAGCAATGGCTGTAGTGCCACCACCTATATTCGCCTGACTCACTATGGCGATCATCTCCCAGTCCCGGTAAAAAAGTCCGCCGAGAAATACTACCAGTATACCATGTAAAAGCACTGCAATAGAAGTGAACAATAATAGAGTGAGCCCTACTTGTTCCAGCTCTATTACCGACTGTATCTCACAATATGCGCCAATAACCGCTAAGAAGAGATATATAAGATACAAACCCAGTCCGTGGCTTCCTTTTAAGCTTCTAACTAAGGGGGTCTGTGCCAATAGAATACCGATAGTAGAAAGGGTAATGATAGAAGGTATTTTAGGGAAGATCTCGGATATTAATTCCGAGATATAATAAGCTGCGATCCCTAAGAAAAGAAGCCAGGCTAAAGAACGAAAATCAATTGTTTCCTTGTCTTCCCCTGCTATGTTAGTCTTTGTAGTCGCTACTTTTTTATCGGGGATAAAATTTCTCAAGAGTACTGGCATTGCCAAGGTGACCATGATCCACAAGGTGGTCACTACATTGTCTACAGCAATAGTGCCGGCATACAAGATGCCTCGCTCCTGAAAATCGTACTCCAGCGCCACTGCATTAAAGTTTATGCTACCTCCTGTATAAGTTCCTGTTAGCATTCCTGCGATAATACGACCATCTTCTCCTAAAACAGCTTCCGGACTTATCATAAACCAGGCGGCCAGAATACCCAATGTGGTGGCCAGAGAACCAATAAGGAATAGAATGATCATTGGTGCCCCTGCCTTTTTTAT
>CBDUON010000258.1:0-2664 GCA_965368835.1 uncultured Eudoraea sp.
AGCTATTGCCCCTAAATGTTGTAAATTAGCGGCGTAAGGGAAGAAAGAATATGATTGATAAATTAAATATTATAAAACAGCGTTTTGATGAGGTTTCGGACCTTATCATACAGCCCGATATTATTACAGATCAGAAAAGATATGTTCAACTAAACAAAGAATACAAGGACCTCAAGATCTTATCAGATAAGAGGGATACCTATATTGAGCTAATGAACAATCTTGAAGAAGCGGAACAGATCATTTCTGCCGGGGCCGATCCGGAGATGATTGAAATGGCCAAAATGCAATATGATGAAGCCAAAGAAGCTCTGCCACTATTAGAAGACGAAATTAAGTTCTTATTGATTCCAAAAGACCCTGAAGATGCAAAGGATGTGGTGATGGAGATCAGAGCAGGTACAGGAGGAGACGAAGCGAGCATCTTTGCCGGAGATCTATACAGAATGTATGCTAAATACTGTGAATCTAAAGGCTGGAGAACCAATATCATTGACTTAAATGAGGGAACCAGTGGAGGGTATAAAGAGATCCATTTTGAAATTACTGGGGAAGATGTATATGGTACCTTAAAATTTGAAGCCGGAGTGCACCGTGTTCAAAGGGTGCCCCAAACAGAAACACAGGGCAGGGTGCATACCAGTGCTGCCACTGTCATGGTCTTGCCAGAGGCGGAAGATTTTGATGTGCAGGTAGATCCAAAAGATGTGCGGGTCGATTTTTTCTGTTCTTCAGGACCCGGAGGACAATCAGTAAATACTACCTACTCTGCCGTAAGACTTACCCACGTCCCTACAGGACTAGTGGCACAATGCCAGGATCAAAAATCGCAACACAAGAACAAAGAAAAGGCCTTTAAAGTACTGCGGTCTCGTTTGTACGATATGGAATTGCAGAAAAAGCAGGAAGAAGATTCTGCCAAGCGAAATTCGCAGGTGAGTAGTGGTGACAGATCTGCCAAGATTAGGACCTATAACTATCCTCAGGGAAGGGTTACAGATCATAGGATTGGACTTACACTATACGATCTTCAGAATATTATCAATGGTGATATTCAAAAGATCATTGATGAGCTAATGCTCGTAGACAATACTGAAAAATTAAAAGAGGCTTCTGAAATTTTTTAATACCCTATGACTACAGCAGAGTTAGTAGCGCAGATTTATCTTAAAAAATCTTTTTTGTGTGTTGGCCTGGATACAGACCTGGAGAAGATACCCCCTCATCTATTAAATGAACCAGATCCTATTTTCGCTTTTAATAAGGCCATCATTGATGCTACCCATCACCTCTGTGTTGCTTATAAACCCAATATTGCCTTTTATGAAGCTTATGGCCTTAGAGGATGGGAATCACTCTCAAAAACCATTGAATATCTGAATGACAGGCATCCGGAGATATTTACGATTGCCGATGCCAAAAGGGGGGACATTGGGAATACTGCTACCAGATATGCAAAAGCTTTTTTTGAAGCACTTAATTTTGATTCCATCACCGTTGCCCCGTATATGGGCAGAGACTCAATAGAACCTTTCCTGGAATTTGAGAACAAGCACACAATTCTCCTGGCTTTAACTTCCAATCCGGGTGCGTTCGACTTTCAAACCCAAAAAGTAGGCGCTACAGAATTGTATAAAAAAGTGCTGGAAACTTCAAAGTCCTACAAGAATTCAGAAAATCTGATGTTTGTGGTTGGGGCCACCAAAGCAAGCTATTTAAAAGAGATAAGGGCCATAGTTCCGGATCATTTTTTGCTGGTTCCGGGTGTAGGCGCTCAGGGAGGGAAATTAGATGAGGTATGCCGTTATGGACTAAATGACAAGGTTGGGCTATTGATCAATTCTTCAAGAGGAATCTTATACGCTTCCCAAGGCAAGGATTTTGCCGAGAAAGCGGCGCAGGAAGCTGGTATACTACAACAAGCAATGGCTATTGAATTAGATAAAAAGAAGTTGAATTCTTAAACCAGTTCTTCGAGCACCTTTTTTAGACTACGGGCTTTTCTGTCAAAAAATTCACCCAATTGTGTTCCTGCATATTGAGTATCTGCAGCCAAAGTAGCAAAGGAATTATAAAAGCTTGCTACTCTGTCCGGAGCATGAGATCCACTGGTTAAATGAGTAGTAGCTCCAACTTTGCAATTTTGGTTTTCCATTGTAATTTTCTTTTATATAAAGATACGTACGAATAGCTTCTATGGTTTTCTAAGAGTAGGGAATACAGCTAAAATTGAGGTTATTTATCTAATATTTAACGTTCTGATTGCATATCCTTAACAATTGGAGCAATTATGCCCCTATAATTCATAATAATCGTTTGTCAGTTTTGTATCTTGATAAGCTAATTCACAAGATCTATGAGAAATATAATTACAGGAATTATACTTGTACTTTCGATTACCACATTGGTAGCTCAGAATGCACCTTGTGCTTGTTGCACAGAGGCACATACCCAATTCGATTTTTGGATCGGAGAGTGGGAGGTAAGCTTGCCGAATGGAACTAAAGCAGGTGAAAATACTATTGTAAAGGAACATGGGGGCTGTGTGATCAAAGAAAGTTGGACAAATACAAACGGCAATTTCACAGGAACGAGTTTCAATTATTATAATACAACAACGGAACAATGGGAGCAACTTTGGTTAGATGTTGCCGGGACCATTCT
>CBDUON010000259.1:0-2663 GCA_965368835.1 uncultured Eudoraea sp.
AAACCTATTTACCCGCCTGTCGGGTAAAATTCCTCAGATAAGGCATCTTTTCTTTTCTCCCTTTTCTTTGGACGAGCAAAGAAAAGGGAAGCAATAAAAACAGCTCACTGTTTCCGGTGAGCTAATACAATAGGTGGTTGTCCATTAAACGGATTTACCATCCTCCCAATGGTTTTAGCTCCCATACCCGAGGCGCGAAGCACACTCTTGTCTCCAAAACGCTCCCGGAGATTGTCCATGGCCGCGTACAAATTGAGGGCCTCCTCGGTATCTTCAAACAAATTGATCTGATAGTTCCCCGGCACCAAATGGCTAAACCGGATCCCTATAAGACGTACCAGCATCCGTTTGTTATAGAGGGTGTTAAAGAGCTCCAGGATCCTGGGGATAAGGATATGGTCTGCACTGGTATAGGGAATACGGACTTGTTTGGAATAGGTATTAAAATCTGAATAGCGAACTTTTACCGCAATACAGGCGGTTAGTTTTTCACCCCGCCGCAGCTGGTAGGCCAGATTCTCTGTCATGGCTATTAAAATGCCCCTGAGTTTAATTACATCTATGGTATCCTTGTCAAAAGTGCGTTCTGTAGAGATCGATTTACGGTCTGAAAAGGGGATGACGGGGGTGTTATCTACCCCATTGGCGCGTTTCCAGATGATTCTCCCATTGGCCCCCAGCACCCGTTGCATAATATCTACGGGCATTTCCTGTATGGTTCTCACCTGCCGCAGGCCCAGGTTTCGGAGGGTTTGGTAGGTCTTATCCCCTACCATGGGGATCTTTTTGATAGATAACGGGGCCAGAAAACGTTTTTCGTACCCAAAATCTACCTTTAGTTGGTTATTGGGTTTTGCCTCGTTCGTAGCCACTTTGGAGACCACCTTGTTTACAGACAGGCCAAAGGAAATGGGGAGTCCGGTTTCCCTGCTAATGGTACTCCTCAGTTCGGACGCATACTGGTAACAGCCAAAAAAGCGGTCCATCCCGGAAAGGTCTGCGTAGAATTCGTCAATACTCGATTTTTCAAAGAGAGGTACTTTCTCTTTAATGATCTCGGTAACCAGATCGGAATGCTTGCTATAGGTGCCCGCATTGCCCCGGATCACCACTGCTTCGGGACAGAGCTCCCGTGCCATTTTCATGGGCATTCCCGAGTGCACCCCAAACCCCCGGGTCTCATAGCTACAGGCAGCTACTACCCCACGATCGCTCGTCCCCCCAACCAGCAGGGGTTTATTCTTTAACTCACTGTTGATAAGGCGTTCTACGGATACAAAAAAAGTATCGAGGTCCAGATGTAAAATGGTCTTTTGCATACTATCCAAAAAGGATAGCTAATATATGGAATATTTCCAGTTTTTTGGATTTTTTCCAAATATAGTTTTTGTCTAAAAAAAGAAAAGACCGCACAGTAGTTGTGCAGTCTATATTTGGTAGGTTGGTTGTTAATCTTAGAGTGCTTGAAAAGCATTGATGATAAGGAATACCATGAAGGAAATGAATAAACATCCCACCACAATAAACGCATCAATGATATCGAACTTTCTCCGCATCGTTTTAAAGCTAAACCAACTCGCTATTAATCAAATGGAAAACCGGTGAAGATTCTATACACAAAAGCATATACCACAACCAGAAACATAATAAAGCTAAACCAGGCGAAAAACCTGAAGAATCTCCTTACTACAAAGTTCTCTAATTGCTTAAATGCTTCTAAATAAATTTCCTTAAAAAGTAATATTGTTTTCATACCTGTTCATTTTATAGGTTAAATTCAATTGTTACTCACAAAGCTATGGTGCTGTTATATAGTAGCGTTGATTTTTGGATTAGGAGAAAAAAAAAGGGATGAATAGCACTTCACAAGACCAATATCCTACAGAGGATACCGTTTATCGAGTGATCGATTTTATCCTGTATCCGATATATAACAAGGCATGATCGATGAACTGCATTATAGGAAGTGCAAAAACTTCTACTTAAAACCTGTAATTAAGCATAAGAACAGCGCCGCGGGGAAGTACGGGAATTACCACAAAACTTGCATTGGGATTATCCTGAATAAAATCGGCAGTAGCCCCATTGGCGCTTGCGCCAAAACTATTGACTCCCAAGAAATTAGCCAGGCCTTCAGAATTAAAAATGTTTGTAACCAAAAGCTGCAATGTTATCTGCCGACTTAAAGCATAGCCGGTTCCAAAGTTAAAGATGCTATAGGCCGGCAATTGAAAGGCATTGGCTACATTACCCTCACGTTCTCCCATAAACTGCCATTTTAAAAAAGCAGTGAAGTTCTTCCCCTGATATTCACCCCCCAGGTTGAACATCAGTGCAGGATTAAAGGGTAGCGTATTATCTGAATAGTCAGTTATAACATCATCTATCGTATCCACGGAACCTGCCGCATCATACACTGTCCATTTGGTTGCAACAGCATCCTGCAAGATGCCATTAAATCGAACTATAACATTAGCCAACGGAGAATAGGCGGTTTCCCACTCCAGGCCTATGGTCCTGGAATCATTGAACTGCACCGGCGTATAAAATACACTGCCATCATCAGAATCGAATGCAAAATCGGCTATCCCGATATTCTTTAACTGGTTCCAGAACGCGGTTGCCGTAGCAGAAAAATCATTCTCCCCATATTTTATTCCAAA
>CBDUON010000260.1:0-2660 GCA_965368835.1 uncultured Eudoraea sp.
GGAATTTGCAACTGTTCTTTTACGGCCGGGATCAGGGTAAGCGTGGTGGTCTCATCCCGTCCATTATGTCCGCCTGCTTCAAATCCTTCAGCTACCACTGCATCTACCCCTGCTTGTTGGGCTTTTAATGCGAACTTTACACTGCTCACCACATGTACCACTGTGATGCCATTTTCTTTTAACAAAGCCGTCCAGGTTGCCGGATTCCCGGCTGAGGTAAATACGATCTTTACACCCATCTCTATGATGAGGTCAATAAGCTTGTCAATATCCGGGTATAGCATAGGGACATTCACCCCAAAAGGCTTGTTAGTTGCCTGCTGGCATTTCTGAATATGCTCCCTAAGAACTTCGGGATACATACTCCCCGCTCCCAGCAACCCAAGGCCTCCGGCATTAGATACCGCAGAGGCAAGCCGCCAGCCACTTGCCCAGATCATTCCCGCTTGTACTATTGGATATTGGACCTTAAAAAGCTCTGTAATTCTATTATTCATATGTGTTTAAAATCCAATTTATATTATGAGATGACCCCAGAGCCAATAAGCTCTTCACCCAGATACCAGGCAATAAACTGACCTTCGGTTATGGCTGCTTGTTTCTCCTCAAAGTCGGCATACAAGCCCCCATTTACCTGGTAAAGGGTAGCCTTTTGGAGGGGCTGGCGATAGCGTATTCTGGCCATCACTTCCATAGTTTCATCTAGCTGCAGTGCCAGATCTGGCCGTACCCAATGCACTTCATCCTGATTCACAAACAAGGTCTTTCTGTACAGTCCGGGATGTGCCTTCCCCTGCCCTGTATAAATTATATTTTCATCTACATCTGTACCAATGACAAATAAAGGTTCTTTGGTACCACCTACATCTAATCCTTTGCGTTGCCCAATGGTAAAATAATGCGCACCCTGATGGGCTCCCACTATTTTTCCGTCTTCTTTGCTATAATGCGGTTTCTCAGATAAATATGCCAGCTCCTGTTTTTTATTCTCGAAATTCGGTAGCTGATCTTGATAATGACTTGCATCTGCCGGCACTTCAACGATATCTCCTTTCTTAGGTTTTAACTGTTGCTGCAAAAAATCGGGTAAGCGCACCTTGCCTATAAAGCACAGTCCCTGAGAGTCCTTTTTTTCTGCGGTTATTAATTTATTGTCTGCTGCTATTTTCCGTACTTCAGGTTTAAGAAGTCCGCCAATAGGAAACAACGTTCTCGCCAATTGTTCCTGAGAAAGTTGGCACAGAAAATATGACTGATCCTTATTGGGATCTTTTCCTGCCAGCAGCTGGTATTGAGTTTCACCGGCCGCATTCTGTATGATCCCTTTTTGACAATAATGCCCGGTAGCAACATAGTCGGCGCCAAGGTCGAGTGCAATTTTTAAAAACACATCAAACTTTATTTCCCGGTTACACAGGATATCTGGATTGGGGGTGCGTCCCATTTTGTATTCGCGAAACATATAGTCTACTATGCGTTCTTTGTACTGAACGCTAAGATCTACTGTTTGGAACGGGATCCCCAGCTTCTCTGCCACAATAAGGGCATCGTTGCTGTCTTCCAGCCAGGGGCATTCTTTGGAGATGGTCACAGAATCATCGTGCCAGTTCTTCATAAATAGCCCTATCACCTCATATCCCTGCTGTTTTAGCAAGAATGCGGCTACACTACTATCTACTCCTCCGGAGAGTCCGACCACCACTTTTTTCATGCTGCAAAAATAAGAAATAAAGTGAAGTGCTTATCATTCAGCTTGGGCTTCGGGCGTTATACCGCCCAAACTTTTTACAGTTACGCGATTATGAAATAGTTCATATTTATGTTAATACTTTATTAATATAACATAAACATTTATTATTTACTGAATTATCACCAACCTCTTCAAATATTATAACAAGTACCGTTTTTACTATTATAAATGATAATAGTATCACAGAAATCATTAAATAGGCTCTGTTAAACATTTATTAAACATCTTTTTTTGTTTAATCTTAATACTACTTTCGTTAAACAATAATAAAATACTAAAAAACAATTGACATGAAAACAACTATTAACTTATTCAAAACTTTTATTGCTATTCTGGCAATTTCTTTTGCAGTCTCTTGTTCGGATGATGACGGTAATGATCCAATGATGGAAGCCACCGATCCGGATATTGTTGATCTGGCGATTGCCACAGACGATCTTAGCAATCTTGTAGCAGCCTTACAGCGAGCCGACCTGGTTGCCGCATTACAGGCAGATGGGCCTTTTACAGTATTCGCCCCAACTAATGCTGCTTTTGAAGCCTTTTTAACCGCTAACAACTTTGCAAGTCTTGAAGATGTGCCGGTAGATGTACTTACGCAGGTATTATTAAACCACGTAGTAGCAGGTGAATTTACTTCAGGGAGTTTAACTACTCAATACTTAAGTTCTTTATCGACTGCCGGAGCCGGGGGAAATAATTTAAGTTTGTATATAGATACTGCTGCAGGTGTTACCATCAATGGCATTTCTGATGTAGTTACCCCAGATATTGATGCTACCAATGGTGTTGTTCATATTGTAGATGCCGTGATAGGGCTTCCTAATATCGTTGATCATGCTTTGGCAAATTCTAACCTTTCTGCTTTGGTAGATGCATTAACAGATGGAGGAAATACAACCTTTACAAC
>CBDUON010000261.1:0-2649 GCA_965368835.1 uncultured Eudoraea sp.
GGAGTGCGCTGTGTCCGGACCCCCATAACAATCTACATAATGCTCCTCAAGTGCCTTGGATGCGTTTTTGAGGTATGTTGGAGGTAGTATACAGTCTGAATCCAGGATAATAAAGTAATTCCCCTTGGCTTTTCGCATCCCATAATTCCTGGAATCTCCTGGCCCACTATTTTCTTTATAATAATAAGATACAGGTAATTTTCCCTGAAAGGTATGTATCACTTCTTCAGAACTGTCTTGAGACCCATCTTCAACAATCACTAACTCGTAAGGATTTTTATAAGTTTGATCCAAAAGACTCTCCAGCAGCTCCCTGATTTCCTCAGGCCTGTTATAAACGGGTATGATGAACGAAAAGAAAAGGTCCATGGTTGTGTGATAAAAGAAAAGCCATCCCAAAGAGGATGGCTCAATGCTGTTTTAATTCTTATTATTCTGAAAATCGCTCAATTACTTCCTGACTCACCCCGGTGTTGGAAAAACCACCATCATGAAACAGATTTTGCATGGTCACTTTTCTAGTTAGGTCGGAGAAGAGGGAAACGGTGTAGTTAGCGCAATCTAGTGCTGTAGCGTTTCCTAAAGGCGACATTTTTTCTGCATATGAAATAAAGCCTCCAAAGCCTTTAACCCCCTGCCCTGCTGTGGTAGGTGTTGGGGATTGAGAGATAGTATTGACCCGTACTTTTTTCTCTTTCCCAAAGAAATACCCAAAGCTGCGTGCCACTGATTCCAAATAGGCTTTGTTATCTGCCATATCATTATAATCCGGGAAGGTACGCTGTGCTGCCATATAAGTAAGTGCAACAATACTTCCCCATTGGTTCATGGCATCTGCCTTGTACAAACTTTGCATCACCTTGTGGAAGGATAGTGCAGAAACATCCCATCCTTTGGTAGTGAAATCGTATTTCTCGTCAGTGTATAAACGTCCTTTCCTAACGTTGACAGACATTCCTATAGAGTGCAAGACAAAATCTAGTTTGCCTCCCAAAATTTCCATTGATTTAGCAACTAAATTGGCAAGATCTTCTTCACTGGTAGCATCGGCAGGAATAATCTCAGAATTTGTCTTTTTGGCCAATTCATTGATCTGACCCATCCGCATTGCTATAGGTGCATTGGTGAGAACAAAGGTCCCACCCTCTTCATGTACCCTTTCTGCAGTTTTCCAGGCAATTGAATTTTCATCTAAAGCTCCAAATATGATTCCCTTTTTTCCTTTTAGTAAGTTGTATCCCATTGTATAAATCTTAGGTTTATGTTGTCCTTAAATATATCTAATTTATTCTTAATTAAGTAATTGTTTGGCATGTGCCATGGCCGAATCGGACAAGGCCTTTCCCCCCAGCATTTCTGCCAGCTCAACCACTCGTTCCTCGGGCGTAAGCTTTTTCATCCGAGTTCTGGTCACTTCCCCATCATCTTCTTTAAACACTTTATAATGATGATCTCCTTTTGAAGCTACCTGCGGCAGGTGGGTAATTGAAAATACCTGCATATTGGCACTCATTTGCTGCATAATATCTCCCATATTGTTTGAGATCTCTCCCGAAACTCCGGTATCGATCTCATCGAACATCATAGTGGGCAATTGCTCATAGGAGGCCAGGATCGACTTTATGATCAACATTATTCTGGAAAGCTCTCCTCCGGAGGCTACTTTCTTTAAAGACCCATAGCCTGATCCCCTGTTCGCCGAGAACTCAAAAATAAGAAGGTCTCTTCCTGTACTTAGAAAAGACTCCGTTTTTTCGAATTGAATACTAAACGTAGCATTTGGCATCCCCAAAGATTGCAATGAGGATTCAAGTGTGCTTTTTAATTGTGGCACTGCGGCTTTTCTTCGCTCACTCATTTCGCTCGCAAGCGCCGTCAATTCCTTTTGCGTAGTTTTTATCAGAGCTTCCTGTGCTTCTATATCCTGTTCAAGATCTTCAGACTGACTTAATTTTTCTTCTAATTGGTTCTTTATTTCCAATAGCTCTTCAACCGTAGAGGCACTGTGCTTCTTCTGCAAATTATAAAGCAATTGCAGTTTTTCGTTCACCTCTTCCAACAGACCCGGATTGGGAGTAACCTGTTCCTGTAAAGTTTCAATTTCCGACCTAATATCGTCTAACTCTACAAAAACTGATTGAATTCTTTCAAAAAGTGACGCATACCCGGAGCCATACCCGGCAAGCCTGGAAATACTTTGCTTACATTGAGCAAGTAAGGCTTGTATTCCTATCTCTTCATTGTTCAGTAGTTCATGACCACTGGATAAGTGTTCCAGGATACTTTCCACATTGGTCAGCTGCTCATAGGTAGATTCTAGTTCTTCAAGAATACCTTCTTGTAACGGTGCACTCTTTAACTCGTTAAACAGAAAACTGTTATAGTCCTGTTCCTTTTCCGCCTCAGCCAGTGTTTCCGTAAGGCGATTCAACTCTTTTTGAGCCGCATCGAAGACCTTCAGATGTTCCCTGTAATCAGCAAGGAGTTGCTTATTATTTGCCAGGGCATCAATCACCTTAAGTTGAAATTCATTCTCTGTGAGCTCTAGTGTTTGATGTTGTGAATGTATATCAATTAGGCGCTGTCCCACTTGGGAAATAACATCGAGGGTTACAGGTGAATCATTAACAAAAGCGCGCGATTTCCCAT
>CBDUON010000262.1:0-2602 GCA_965368835.1 uncultured Eudoraea sp.
TCGTTCACAAACTTGCCTTTAGCATCATCACAGGCATACACCTCAGCCAGGGCACGTAGTTCAGAATTAGAACCAAAGATAAGGTCTACCCTTGTTGCAGTTTTGTTTAGAGCATTCCCAGTTTTACGGTCATACGCTTCGAAAACTTCCTGGTCCGCATTTACAGCTTTCCATTCCTTGTTCATATCCAACAGACTTACAAAGAAATCATTGGTGAGGGTTCCTGGTTTGTCTGTAAATACGCCGTGCTTAGAACCGTCATAATTAGCGCCAAGTGCACGCATCCCTCCTACCAGTACCGTCATCTCAGGTGCAGTAAGCGTCATAAGCTGAGCTTTATCTACCAACCACTCTTCTGTTTTGACTGATGATTTTTGTTTCAGGTAATTTCTAAATCCGTCCGCAAAGGGCTCTAGTACTTCAAAGGCCTCAGCATCTGTCATTTCTTTAGATGCATCCGTTCTACCCGGGCTGAAAGGAACCGTGACCTTATGTCCGGCATCTTTCGCTGCTTTTTCAACGGCAGCACATCCTCCTAAAACGATCAGATCTGCCAGGGAGACTTTTTTATTCCCACTTTGGGCTTTGTTGAAATCCTCCTTTACTTTGGTAAGGGCATCCAAAACCTTGCCTAACTGAACGGGATTGTTTACCTCCCAGTGGTTCTGAGGCGCAAGACGCACTCGTGCTCCATTGGCTCCTCCTCGGTTGTCTGATCCTCTAAAGGTAGAGGCAGAAGCCCAGGCTGCTCCAACCAGGGCAGAAACGGACAAGCCGGTAGCCAGGATATTCTTTTTCAGGTTCTCTATATCGTTCTTATCAATCAAATTGTGATCTACAGCCGGAACAGGATCTTGCCAAACCAGATCTTCCTTAGGAACTTCTGTACCCAGATATCTGGATCTTGGTCCCATATCTCTATGCGTCAATTTAAACCAGGCTTTTTGATAGGCTTCCTTAAATTCTTCAGGATTTTCCAGAAAATGTCTTGATATTTTCTCATACGCCGGATCCATCCTTAAAGAAAGGTCTGTGGTCAGCATAAAAGGAGCGTGTTTCTTTTTCGGATCATGAGCGTCTGGTACAGTTCCTTCCCCTGCCCCGTCTTTGGGCTTGTACTGCCAGGCTCCTGCCGGACTCTTCGTTAATTCCCATTCGTAGTTGAAAAGGTTCTCAAGGTACTTATGGCTCCATTTAATAGGAGTGTCTGTCCATGCACCTTCCAAACCACTTGTAATGGTATCGGAACCTTTCCCGGTATTAAAATTACTTTTCCAACCGAGGCCTTGCATTTCTATAGGAGCTCCTGCAGGTTCTGCTTCTAAAAATTCAGAATCTTTGGCAGCGCCGTGTGTCTTTCCAAAGGTATGTCCCCCGGCGATCAAAGCAACAGTTTCATAATCGTTCATCGCCATTCGGCCAAAGGTTTCACGGATATCATGAGCAGCAGCTACGGGATCGTGATTCGCATTTGGTCCTTCAGGATTCACATAGATCAATCCCATATGGGCAGCACCCATTTGCTTTTCTAATTCTCCTTTTTCGTTATAGCGGTCTTTGTTGCCGAGCCATTCGGTTTCAGAACCCCAATAAATATCTTCTTCGGGTTGCCAGATATCTTCCCGGCCGCCAGCAAATCCATACATGGGTAATCCCATAGATTCATGAGCAACATTCCCGGCAAGAATCAATAAATCTGCCCAGGAGATCTTTTTACCGTATTTTCTTTTGATGGGCCAAAGCAATACTCTTGCCTTATCCAGGTTGGCGTTATCCGGCCAGCTGTTGAGGGGGGCAAAACGCTGTGCTCCGGTACCACCACCACCACGACCATCAGCAATCCGGTAAGTTCCGGCTGCATGCCAGGACATTCTGATAAAGAAAGGTCCGTAGTGACCGTAATCTGCAGGCCACCAATCCTGAGAATCGGTCATCAAGTCTGTGAGGTCTTTTTTCACAGCTTTCAGGTCGAGGCTTTTAAATTCTTTAGCATAATCGAAATCCTTATCCATTGGGTCAACCAATTCAGAATGTTGACGCAAAATGCTAAGGTTTAGTGAGTTAGGCCACCAATCCTGATTTGTGGTTCCCCCACCAGCAGTCTGCTTGAGGTCTCCGTTTAAAAAAGGGCACATGCTTTCATCGTTTGCATTGTAGGCATTCCCTTTGGTTGAACCATTCATGTTCTTTAATTCTTCCATGATGTGTTGTATTTTTACTGTTAGGTGATCACATCAAATTTACCAAATGTTTACTGATACCGAGTAGTTTTAGCATTGATAATAACTATGGCTCATGCTAAATTCCGATAGCGGTTAATCACTATAAAAATGATGTTAAAATATTCATCATATTCAGGTAGAAAATCAGGTATAAAACCGCCTAAATCCATGAGCAAATAAAACAATATCATGCAACAAAATTCCTCAGCCTTATATATAATCCCTGTCTTACCTTCATCAGATATTGAACGCGACATAAAATGGCATGAAACATATACAGGGTTTACCTATGTCTTCGGCGACGAGGGGTATGTGGGATTGAAACGAGACAATCTTGAATTCCATCTGCAGTTCCATCATGGCAATGAAGAAGACCCAAT
>CBDUON010000263.1:0-2578 GCA_965368835.1 uncultured Eudoraea sp.
GCACTGCGGGCTATCCAATACGCCAGTAACATATAGATAACAAAACTAACTCCAATGGCCCAGAGGGTACCTACAGGGATACTTTTCTTGGGATCTTTGAGTTCGCCAGACATATTGGCTCCGGCCATAATGCCCGTTGCTGCCGGAAAGAAAACCGCAAATACGATCCAGAAATTACTTCCACTAAAATTATTTTCTACAGAACCCTGAAAAGAGCCAAATCGCAGGACCTCCGTATTTGAATTAAACATGGAGCCTTCATAGGCCGCTAAAATGATGGAGACAAAAGACAGCATAATAATCCCTATAATGATATACTGTGTTTTTATAGCCAGGTTAGCACTTACATAGGCTATTCCAAACAGCAGGGCAAAAACAAGGACGTCTACCAGAAAAGGATTGTGATCCGGAAAAATACCCAGCCAACCTTCCCTGAAACCAAAAATATACATGGTGACAGCCAGCCCTTGTGAGACATAACGTGGTATTCCCAGACTACCGCCAACTTCTAACCCCAGCGCTTGCGAAACAATGGCATACGCCCCACCGGCACCGATCCTGATGTTGGTGGTAATTGCAGACATAGAAAGCGCAGTACATAAAGTGATGGCAAAGGAGATGATAATGATCAACCAGGTGCCTAAGAGACCGGCATTTCCTACAACCCATCCCAGACGCAGGTACATAATAACCCCAAGAATGGTAAGTAGGGTTGGTGTAAATACGCCGCCAAATGTGCCAAATTTTTTCTGTTGCTTTGCCTCTGTATCCATTGGTTTATTATATGATTGGCTAATAAAATGAAATATAGTCAATATGAACTATACATTGATATATAGGTATATAAATTATCACAAAATAGACCAATTAATTACATATTTTAATACAAGTAACAAGGTAATTTCTTATTACTTTTGATAGGTTATTTGTAGACAATTTCCATCAATAAATCTATGTGGATTGTCTCAGGAATTTAATGATCATATGGCAAAATATAAGTATAATGTTAAGCTCTTAGAACTAAAGGAAGTTCATGAGATTCCGCTTGTTTGGACGGAAGAAGAATTTAGGGGATTGCTACAGCATGTTGAATACGATGATGTGCAGGAAATACCCACAGAAGAATTAAAGGATATGGCCTGTTTGGCACTGACAGACTTTGAGGCAGAGGAAGCGGCCGTCAAAGTATTGGAATACAGACTGGGCGAACGTCTTAACAAAGGTCAACGTCAAAATCTGGCCATAGAATTGCAGGAAGAGAAAATATGGGAAGAATACGCAGATCTTAGTTTACACGAAGAGTTATTTCACGTCTCTTGTATGCTCCATTGGGCATTTCCGAAAAATTTCAGAGAGCCGGATATTGCGAAAGTTAAGCTATCAATAACTCCTTTAACCCAGGAGTCTAAGCAAAATGTTGCCGTACCAACAGCTGCCTTTTTAACCCGGGTTTTAAATGATGGCATGGATGAGCATACGCTTATTAATCGTTTGTTTGATGAGTCGGTGGTTGCCAATTCTTTCCCGGAAGCAGAAGATATTATTTGGCAATTTGAGGCCCATGGGGTTACGGAAAATTCAAATGAAAATACAATTACCATCTATACCTCTTGGAATTGGGTAGAGGATCTGAAGGGGATCTCGGAATGGGAATCAACTGCCTTTGCCGATGGGCAATTAGATTAGGGTAGAACCTAATGAATTAATGCATTTTCAATTAATGAAGTGCTAAAAAAGGTAATTAAATTTTCGTATCTTATTATCACCTGCTTAAAAAGGTAATTATGAAAAAAACACTGATTTTTTTATTGGCGATAGGGCTGTGTTCATTTACATATGCTCAGAAAAAACCAAAAGTTAAAGGCAACAAGGAAGTAATACAGGTTATCCGTGAGATCCCTGAAGACTTCAACGCCCTGGAGATAGATGACGGTCTTAAAATTAACCTCTCTCAAGGGGTGGAAAACGGATATATTCTGAATGTTGACAGTAATTTGGTAGACGTACTGCAGTTTTTTGTAGTAGACAGTGTTTTAAAAGTGTATACCACCAATAATATTGTGAGCAGTAAAAAAGTGGAGATCACCATGACCGTTAAAGGCCTGGAACATCTTATCTTAAAGAATGACGCAGAAGTAGAGGGAGAAGGTCCTTTTAACTCAGAACGGTTTTATATAAGCGGGTACAACAGCAGCAGATTAGATCTGGACGTCCGTGCTGAAGATGTGACCGTTACCCTGCATAGGAATGCAGGAGGCAAACTACGGGTAACCTCAGAGAATACAACTATTATAATGAATGACAGAACAGACCTGAAAGCGTACGCCGTATGTGATAATATTAGGGTGACCGTAAATAATTCTGCTGATCTTGATTTGGATGGGGATGCGGAATATGCCGCATTTAATCTTAAGGAATCTTCCACACTTAATGCACGTAAGATGAAGGTGCGTTCTGCCGATCTTTATACCTCCAACAGGTCAGATGTTTATGTAAATGCCACCAAAACACTGGAGGTGTATGCCAAAGGCAGCAGCAATGTGTATGTATATGGAAATCCAAAATTGGAGATCAAAGG
>CBDUON010000264.1:0-2576 GCA_965368835.1 uncultured Eudoraea sp.
ACATGAAAATCGATCTCCGCTATCATTTTTTTACGCTTGGCAGGTTGTGCCATAAGGGCCATAGTACTGCTATGACCACCTTCCTTGGCCCATGCAGGTAACAGTACATTGAGTCCGGTTGAACTTGCATTATACATATACATATCCGTAGTAATGGGCAGGCCTTTTGCTCTGGCAGCATCTATCATTGTAATAGCGCTATCCAGCAGATGCCAGTTGGCGGTCCCGGAGGCTTTAAAATGATAGACCTCCGCAGGGAGCTTAGCTTCCTCAGCGATGGTGATCAATTCATGTACTGCCTCTAGCAGCTTACCTTCCTCATCTCTGATATGTGAAATGTACATGCCGTTGTATTTGGAAGCAACTTTGGCCAGTGAAATGATCTCTGCTGTTTGTGCATGTCCGCTGGGAACGTAAATTAGGGAAGTAGAAAGTCCAACAGCACCTTCCTGCATGGCTTGCTCTACTAAGGCTTCCATCTGGGCTAATTCATCCTCAGTAGGTATTCTGTTTTCATACCCCATGACATATTCGCGAACCGTACCATTTCCCACAAAAGAAGCAATATTAGTGGAGATCCCTTTTTCCTCCATAAAATTGAGATAACCCCCAAGAGTTTTCCAGGGTATATCGTAAGTGATGCTCTGTTGCCCATCCTTCATTTCTTTGGTCATTTTCTCATTTAACGGGCCCATGGAATGACCTTCTCCCATTACTTCCAGGGTAACCCCCTGACGGATATCGCCCTGCGATCTGCCATCTTCAATAAGAGATACATTGGCCCAACTCAACATGTTTATAAACCCGGGAGCTACGGTAAGTCCGGTTGCATCAATTTCCTGCTTTCCCTGGGCATCTGTAAGATCTCCCATAGCTGCAATAGTATCTGCATTTATACCTACATCGCCTACAAAGCCCTTACTGCCTGAACCATCTAATACATGGCCATTTTTGATCAGGATATCATAGGTAGCAGGAGAAGAACAACTTAGAAAAATGCCTGGAAGGAGAAGCAGAACAAGAATGGAGAAACGATTCATATACCGGATTTTTAAAATTAGACCAAACAGGAATTTCTGGAGTGGTTCTTAAAAATACTCCAAAAAATGGGCACTCCCAAAACTTTCATCTTTGTACTTTTGCGCAAAAGCAAACAGATGAATTCCCGTAAAGACCAATTAAAAGCACTAGACCGTCTTCTCACTATCATGGAGGAGTTACGGGCACAGTGTCCCTGGGATAAAAAACAAACCATGCAAAGCCTGCGTCATCTCACCATTGAGGAGACCTATGAATTGGGTGATGCCATCTTGGAAGAAGACCTTCAGGAGGTAAAAAAGGAATTAGGCGATCTTTTACTCCATATAGTCTTTTATGCCAAAATTGGTTCTGAAACCGGAGATTTTGATATAGCCGACGTCAGCAATTCAATATGCGACAAATTAATAAACAGACATCCTCATATTTATGGCGATGTAGAGGTGGCCGATGAGGAGGAAGTAAAGAGAAATTGGGAAAACATTAAACTAGCTGAAGGTAAAAAAAGTGTGCTTGAAGGGGTGCCCGCCGGATTGCCGGCTCTGGTAAAAGCCAATAGAATTCAGGATAAGGTTGCAGGAGTGGGGTTCGACTGGGAAAATCCCGAACAAGTATTTGAAAAATTACAGGAAGAACTTGGCGAACTTAAGGAGGAGATAGGTAATGGAACAGAAGAGCGGATAGAAGCCGAATTCGGAGATGTTTTGTTCTCCATGGTAAACTATGCCCGGTTTCTAAAGATAAATCCGGAAAACGCCCTTGAGCGTACAAATAAGAAATTTATAAAGCGTTTCTCCTATTTAGAGTCCAAAGCCAAAGAAGCTGGAAAATCCCTTAAGGAAATGACCCTTGCCGAAATGGATGTTCACTGGAACGAGGCAAAACAATTATAAGATTAAAGACACACATTTGTTAGCACGTTATACCAAAGAATTTCGTTACAATATTAGGCTTTCGGTTCCTGTTATCATGGGGATGTTGGGTCATACCTTTGTGGTCTTTGCCGATAATATTATGGTAGGGCAACTAGGCACTGCCGAGTTGGCCGCGGTATCTCTGGGAAATAGTTTTGTATTTATCGCCATGTCTCTTGGGATCGGTTTTTCTACAGCCATTACACCACTGGTGGCAGAATCGGATGGAGCGGGCAATAAGGAAGATGGGAAGAGTGCTCTGAAACACGGCTTGGTCCTCTGTACCTTGCTTGGATTTTCATTGTTTGGACTAATACTTCTGATAAAACCACTGATGTACATGATGGATCAACCACCGGAAGTGGTGGTCCTGGCCATTCCATATCTGGATCTTGTGGCTTTTTCCCTGGTTCCTCTGATCATGTTTCAGGCATTTAAGCAATTTTCGGAGGGACTATCACAGACCAAATACCCCATGTATGCCACTGTTATTGCTAATGTGCTCAACATTATCCTTAATTACCTGTTGATCTTTGGCTCTTTTGGCTTTCCAAAAATGGGAATTGTAGGTGCAGCCATTGGCACTTTGATCTCCAGGGTGGTGATGTTGATCTTTATCTGGGT
>CBDUON010000265.1:0-2545 GCA_965368835.1 uncultured Eudoraea sp.
AATCTGATCTTGAATTTTATAAAGATGATCTGCGTTTCCTTCATAATCTCATAGAGAAATATCTGATCTGGATCACCAAGCAAGAGAACCTTGAAAGGGTAGCGGATATCCGAAATAAAGAACATGCACTTACCCTACGCTGTAATGCACTGCTCCAAAAAGTGTCCTCTCATTTAGAAATGGCCTCCAACATAGTTAAAGAAGGAAAAGACACTGCCAAAAAAGACTTTTTTACCAATCACGGTGAGCTGGAAATTGAAATAGCGGAGTTTGTGAAAACATTTAGGGAAAGTAGGAAAGAGGTATTTAAAGTAACAGAATACGTTATGGATAGTGAAGAATTAAGGAATATTCTGGACTCTTAGATTCCAAGCGTGTCATTTTGGCTTACATTAACCAGACAGGACCATGAAACATCTTATTACTATCCTAATAATTATACATGGCGCCATTCACCTCCTGGGATTTTTAAAAGCGTATGGTTTTATAAAAGCCTCACCAATGACCCAAAATATTGGAACAACTGCGGGTAGTTTTTGGCTTATTTCATTTCTGCTGTTTCTTCTTTCAGTTTTTCTCTTTTATAGCAGACAGTCGTACTGGCCTTTTGTACTGATAGCGGCAATATTGATCTCACAAATTCTTATCATACTCAGCTGGACAGATGCAAGGTTTGGAACAATCCTAAATATTATCTTTTTAATTGTCGCTATAAGTGAAATAGGAAATTTTTATTTTGACAAGATGGTGAAAAAGGAAGTAGCCTATATCTATAGTGAACCATCTACTTCATTATCCCAGGATCTATCTATTACTTCATTAGAGAAATTACCGACTATCGTACAAAAATGGCTTCATAATTCTGGGACTATAAAAGCCGGCCCAATAAAAAAGGTTTATTTAAAACAAAAAGGGAAACTTAAAACTTCTCCATCCGGGAAGTGGATGCCATTTACCGCAGAACAATGGTTCAATAGCTCACCACCTTCCTTTATATGGAAGTCGGATGTTAGCATGTGGGGACCCCTGTATTTTCTTGGAAGAGACAAGTTAATAGAAGGAAAAGGAAGTATGCTGATTAAATTGAATGGCATAGTACCCGTTGTTGACAGTAAGAACGATCTTAAAACAGATGAAGCTACACTGCAGCGCTATATGGCGGAAATATGTTGGTTTCCTTCAGCAGCAATGGAATCTTATATACACTGGGAATCTGTAGACGAACTCACTGCAAAAGCCAGCATGACCCTTGATGATAAAACAGTTAGTGGTCTGTTCACCTTTTCTCCGGAAGGAGACCTTATATCATTTGAAACAAAAAGATATATGGGTCAGGGTAATAATACAAGTCTGGAAATTTGGCAAATACACAATACTTCATTTAAAACATTTAACGGGATAAGGATACCAAATAAATCTCAAGTATCCTGGAAACTTGCCAAAAGTGATTTTCAATGGCTTCAGCTAGAAATCAGCGAGATCTACTATAATGATGATTTTGTATTCGGCCTCGAATAAATAAATCTTATTGTATTGGTGAAAAGGATTAAGCTTTCTATCTTTACGGCCCTT
Organism: uncultured Eudoraea sp.; assembly: GCA_965368835.1. Lineage (GTDB taxonomy): Bacteria > Bacteroidota > Bacteroidia > Flavobacteriales > Flavobacteriaceae > Muriicola. Next base: position 1,573 of record CBDUON010000265.1, read on the forward strand.
AAAATATGCTATTAGGCCCACGTGGTGAAATTGGCAGACACGCTACCTTGAGGGGGTAGTGTTCGCAAGGACGTGCTGGTTCGAGTCCAGTCGTGGGCACCAAAAACCGCTTTTTCTTTGATCATTTCGAAGATTGGCGGTTTTTTATTTTAGCGATGCCATCAATTCCCTATTTTAGTTCTTTCAAGCATTACTTTGATCCTGAGCTGAATTATGGGTAAAAATATTTTAATTATTGGCGGTGGTATTGTAGGGCTAAGTTGCGCCTACTATTTACACAAAGAAGGAAACCAGGTAACCGTGATTGATAAATCTGCCATGGATGGTGGAGCATCCTATGTAAACGCAGGATATCTAACACCCAGCCATATTATACCACTAGCCTCCCCCGGTATGATGGCAAAGGGTCTTAAATGGATGTTCAACAGCAGCAGTCCATTTTATATGAAGCCCAGACTAGATCCGGATTTTATTAAATGGGCCTGGGCCTTTAACACCTCCTCTACCAAGGCAAATGTGGAGAAAGCGATCCCACTTATCAAAGACATCAATCTCTTAAGTAAAGATCTTTATGATGCAATGCACAATTCAGGAGAATTGGGAGATTTTCAGCTCGTAAAAAAAGGTATCCTCATGTTATACAAAACGCATAAGGAAGGAAATCATGAAAAAGAAGTAGCCAGGCGTGCAGTGGAAGAAGGCCTAGAAGTTACAGAACTTACCCGGGAAGCCTTAGATAAGCTCCAGCCCAATTTAAACAAAGATATTCTCGGAGCTGTCCACTATCAATGTGATGCACATACCTCCCCCAATGAGTTCATGGAACAACTTAAAGAATATCTAAAAAAAGTGGGCGTTGTTATTCGTACCAGTGAGGAAGTGCAACGATTTGAATTCGATAAAACTAAGATCGTCAAGGTCGTCACAAGCAAGGCTGAATATTCCCCGGATGAAATTGTCCTTGCCAGTGGTT
>CBDUON010000266.1:0-2540 GCA_965368835.1 uncultured Eudoraea sp.
CTACCTAAGGTGTATGTCAGCTCTTCCAAAGTAAGTGAAGCTTTCTCAAAATTGGCCAGGGACGAGGCCAGTTGTTCCCATTCCCAAATTTCCATATACCCGGCGGCAGCGGAGGCCATTCCCAGACTGCAGATCTTTTGTAATTGTCCCTTTACATCTGCAGGGTTCCAGTCGGTTTCATTCTTAAAGATGATATCTTCCAGTTTTAGGGAAAGATCCATTAATTGTAGTCTTGTTTTTGGATTTTTCTCTGATTGGATGTGTAGCCTTATGGCCCACATAAGTTCAGCACCTTCCTGTATTATTGAGGATGCCGTTTTAGCGTCCTTACTGATCCCCATGAAATTGGAGAGTTGAGAGTTAATTTCAGGATTTGCAATGACAGGAAGACCTTTAGTAAGCATCTGGAGATCGACTGGCTTAAAAAAAGCATTCATCGTTTTTAACAGGGCAGAAAACTGCGTATTGAGCGCCGGACTTAACTTTCCTTTGTTATTTTCTATAAAACGAGTAACATCCTGTATGTCTGCAATTTGCGGCTGACTATGAATTTTTACGCGAAGATCCATAAAGGCCGGATAAAGATCGGAGATCACCTTGGACTGACTTCTCATTTGTTGGGCTACATTTTCGTCTTCCTGATATGGGATGTCTCGCATGGCATTTCTAAGAACAAAGAAATGTTGTTGAAGGTTAGTGTCTTTGGCAAGTACCTGTTTGAAAAAAGCTACTCCCCAGGCTGTTTCATCTTCAGCCTGAATAGAACCTCTGTAATAGCGCCCTTTTACGTTGATCCAACCCTGGTCTACAGATCGCAGGTATTTATCTAATTGATACTGTTTTAAGTTTGTAAAATTGCGTTTGGGATCCCAGAAATCAGTTGGCTTTGAGTAGGCCAGGATCTGTCCCAGATATATATTATTTTTTTTTGCGATATCTTCCACAACGTCCTTGTAACGTGCGTGTTGCACACCTGGGCCTATCTGCTCAGGGCACGGATCTTTTGGCTGACGAATACTCCCATCTGTACAAAACCAACGAATGTCCTTGTATGGACCCCTGACGTCCTTTTTGAATTCCTGTATGTATTTTTGCAGATCCTGAGCACTGTATTGCTGAGAAAAAAGTAATACCGATTGGAAAATGCAAACGAAGATTAACAACTTTTTTGACATCTATCTTTATCTATTTTAATTTTAAGCTAATATTCTTTGCCATTATCAAGGATTGTACCAATAGATACTTTCAACTTGTATTGGCGTTTTTACAATTTACTTTTTAATAAAGTTACCAATTCCTCAGCGCCAAAGGCCAGTACATCAAAAGCCGGAATTCCGGTTTCAATGGTAATGTCTTTACAGGCGGGTGCTATCTCTTCTTTGGTCATATTCTCGTGGTTCACAGTAATGGCTATTACCTTCTTGCCGGAGATCACTTCTAAGGCCTTTATTTGTTCAGGTAAAGAGTGTAAGCGATATCCAGGGAATCCGTCATATTCTTTCCTGGTTGGTGCATGTTGCAAAATCACATAGTCTGGTCTGCCTGCCGCAAGGATCTCAAAACCACCAGGATACGCCGGGTTCATTAAGCTCCCCTGCCCTTCTATCACAATAACATCCGGGTTTTCATTTTTCCAGGCACTTACCACTGCATGTTCTATTTCTCCAGATACAAAATCATTGATGCAACTATCTAATATCATACTATATTTGGCTCCCTGCATCCAGCCTGTCTGGCCGGTTCCTATCATCTCAGCTTTTAAACCTGCTTTTCTGAAGGCATGGACAAGAATCCAGGCTGTAGTGCGTTTACCAATTGCTGAATCTGTTCCTAAGATAGCCAGCTTTAAACAGTCTACCTTTTCAATATCCCCGGTAAAAAAATGAAGTTTATCCCTGTCTGGTGTCTTACGAACATCTCGCACCCTGCATCCGTTCTTACGTGCAATTGTCATTAAAGATTCATCATTTGTAAGGAAGTCGTGCAGCCCGCTATCTACGTTCCAGCCAAGTTCTAGAGCTTCACGGATACTTTGTTTTGCTTCTTTCGGAAGTCGGCCACCATCTGGTGCCAAACCAATAACCAGGCTTTTAGGACTTTTATTTTCATTCGCCAAAGCGGTGACAGCCGATTTCAGATCTTTAAAAATTGGTATGCCGTTAGCTTTCCCGTCTAAAACTTCCCCTGCATCTTTCCCGGCATAGGTGCTATCTAGTACTCCTACTACTTCATACCGCTCTGTAAAGCGTACCAAACCATGGGCGGTTTTACCATTAGGTGTATTAAAGGCTCCTTCACAATATACCAGCGCATTGCCGTCTATAGATTTTTTCATAATTGTATATTTAATGTTTTGCGGTTAGAATAGCCACATAGCGATCTGGTTCCATGGGATTCTGTTCGTGGATCTCTAATAAGGCGATTAAACCTGCGGTAGACGCCGGGAGAATTCGGAATCCTTCTTTTTTGTGCAAAAAGGCACTCATTTCCTTTAACTTTCTATCACTCACATTTACTGCCTCCCCCTCAGATTCACGAAT
>CBDUON010000267.1:0-2525 GCA_965368835.1 uncultured Eudoraea sp.
TCATAGCCAGAGGAACAAGCAATTTTATTACAGGTTACTACTGCGATGCTCTGTTTAAGAAATTTACTGTAACTAAATGCTACCTTTTCATTGGCCGTATTGTCCACCAAGATGCTGTTTCTTGCATTTAACTCCAGAATAGTATTGTAGAATTCGGTGGCATCTGCCTTTGTACCCGTGGCCAGCAATTCTGGCCATTTCTGTAAAGGGATTCCTTGTTCATCGAAATACATGGTGCGGGAATTAGAGATTCCAATTACACGGATATTCAATCGTAAGTGTTCCTTTAAATACTTCTTTTGTTGCTTTAATTGCCCCAATAATTTTGAGCCCACATTACCTACTCCCAGGATAAATAGATTCAACTGTTTTGTTTGTTCTTCAAAAAAGGCCTCGTGAAGTGTATTAAGCGCTTTTTTTACATCCTCTTTCCTGATCACTGCCGAAATATTCCTCTCTGAGGCACCTTGGGCAATAGCACGGATATTCACATTGTTCTTACCAAGTGTACTAAACATTTTACCGCTTAGCCCCTGGTGATTTTTCATTTGATCGCCTACCAAGGCAATGATGGCTAATTCTTTTTCAACCAGAATAGGTTTAATCTTCTTCATGGCCATCTCATAAGCAAAGGCTTTGTTCACCTGACTTACAGCTTTTTCTGCGTCTTCATCCGCTATACCTATACAGATAGAGTGTTCAGACGATGCCTGGGTAATTAGTACAACGCTGATCTCCGCTTGTGATAGTACTTCAAAAAATCGCTTGGAAATACCCGGAATTCCAATCATACCCGGACCTTCTAAAGAGAGTAATGTAATATCCGGAATATTTGTAATACCTCTTACAGTCCTTCCTTCTTCGGGTGCTTTACGCGTTATCAATGTGCCAGGTGCCTCTGGTTCAAATGTATTCTTTATGGCTAAGGGCAAACCTTTTGCCAGCACAGGTTGAATAGTTGGCGGATATAAGACTTTAGCACCAAAATGAGATAATTCCATCGCTTCTTCATAGGAGATATGCGGGATGGCTTTCGCTTGTTTTACAATTTTAGGATTAGCCGTGTACATGCCACTAACATCTGTCCAAATTTGTAATTCTTTTGCATCCAGGGCAGCTGCTAAGATAGCTGCCGTATAATCTGATCCTCCACGCCCAAGCGTAGTTACATTTCCATCCTTGGTGGCTGCAATAAATCCTGGCATTACTATAATGTGCGATGGCTCCTTTGAAAAGAATTTTACACACCGTTTTCCACTTTCTTCAAAGTCTACAACTGCCTTACCGTGGGTATTGTCTGTAACCAGTAATTCCCGGCTATCTTTAAAAATAGCCTTAAGTCCAACTTCTTTAAAGTACTCACTAATTATGTAGGCCGATAAAAGTTCACCAAAGCTAACGATCTTATCAGATAATTTTGGAGTGATCTCCCCAATATAATAAGCCCCTTCAAGGAGTGTTTCCAAGACATTCAGCTCACTCTTTACCTTGCTCAGTACCTTACTTTGAGCCTGCATAGGCAGTAATTCTTTAATAATACTGAGGTGCCTGGCTTCTAATTTTTTTAAGATATCCTTATAAGAAATGTCTTGTTCTGCAGCTGTTTTAGCCGCCTTGAGTAACAAATCAGTAACTCCGCCCAGCGCAGACACCACTACAATCAACTTTTTGGCCTTTGTCTTGGCGATGATATTTTGTACTTGTTGGATACTAGCTGCCGTAGCTACGGAGGTACCGCCAAATTTTAAAACTTTCATGATAATCAGGAATTAAAGAAAAGAAAAGTGTAAAACGGAGTAAAAATACAGATTACCCCCATGGGGTTGCGGTAAGAATGATTGTTCCAAAATAAAACGGATTATTCATTCGAAAATGGTAGTTAGCAGCTATCATAAACACCTTTATAAGAGTTCAAATGTAGTATTTTTAGATACCCAACCCAACATTAATAAGATTTTTTGAGGACTCACGGTTTTTTTCACCTTATTTTTAAGAATTCAATGACCAACATACAAGAAAAGAGAATTTCACATAAATCTGGTAATTCAGCGAAGGTAGATTTACCATGCAAACGGAATAACTTTTAATATGAATATACTCTCCGGCGAACAAATTAGACAAGCCGATCAATATACGATACAAAGTCAGGGGATCACCAGTGATGATCTCATGGAAAGGGCTGGGACAGCTCTATTTAGTTGGCTTCATCATCAATTGCAAGGGGCCCCTGTAACTATTCACCTATTTTGTGGTATTGGCAATAATGGAGGCGATGGTCTGGTGGTTGCAAGGCATTTAATAGAACATGGATATTCTGTGGAGGTTTATATCGTAAATTATAGTGATAAGAGATCTCCAGATTTTTTAACTAATCTTGATCGACTAAAGGAACGGAAGATTTGGCCTCATGTCCTTTCTAAAAATGAAGTATTTCCCAATATTTCTAAGGAAGATTTTATTGTGGATGCTATTTTTGGCACCGGACTTAATAGAGCTCCGGATGAATGGGTCATAAAACTGATAAC
>CBDUON010000268.1:0-2482 GCA_965368835.1 uncultured Eudoraea sp.
TAGAAGAAAAACCCTGGGGGCAAAAAGAGTTTTCAATACTCGATCCCGATCATAACCTACTTACTTTTGGCCAGCCCATATAAGGATGAGATGGGGTAAATTTCCCATTCTATTGCCGTCTTGCCATCTAAAACCAACTTTTTATGCGTATATATAATAAGGTATTCATATTACGGCTATGGATTATTACTTCATACTTCTGCTTATCTATATTGCACTTATGGTGATATCTCATAAGGCCTTAAAGCCTTATTTGGAAAAATAAACTTCTCCCGTTCTATTTACTACAAAACAAAATACCCCGGATTTACGCTATTATTGGGGATCAGCGTTTCCGAGGTATCTTTTAATAAACACTAGTCTTTACCTAAGACATAAGTTTGGTTAGGTTCATTAATCTTTCGTTATAATAGATCTTAAGAACCACACATCAGACAATCGTCATCTGCTTCGCCGGCCTTTGCCTGAGCTATTAATGCTTTCATTTCTTCAGGAGACATAGGTGCTACATCTGTTTCCTCCTGCTTTACCGGTGTTGTTTTAACCTGCAGTGTCTCAGCTACTTTTGGATCTGGCGTTGCCGCCGCTATTACCTCAGCTTCGGCAGCTACGCTGACCGGTACTTCCTTTTTCTTTGTATTATCCAGGGTAAACTTAATGGCATCTACGGCCGCTTTGGTCCTCAGATAGTACATCCCGGTTTTTAAGCCGCTTTTCCAGGCATAGAAATGCATGGAAGTGAGTTTAGAGTAATTGGCATTCTCCATAAACAAGTTTAATGACTGACTCTGATCTATGAAATATCCACGTTGTCTGGACATGTCAATGATGTCTTTCATGCTCAACTCCCAAACCGTTTTATACAGCTCTTTAATATCCTCGGGGATTCCATCAATATCCTGAACGGAACCATTAGCCCGCATCAACTCTTGTTTTAGATTCTCGTTCCACAAGCCTAATTCAACCAGGTCTTCAAGGAGGTGTTTGTTTACCACAATAAACTCTCCGGAAAGTACCCTTCTTGTATAAATATTAGAAGTGTAGGGTTCAAAGCACTCATTGTTTCCAAGAATTTGAGACGTTGAAGCGGTAGGCATAGGCGCTACCAGGAGTGAATTTCGCACTCCGTGTTTTTTAATACTTTTCCGAAGTTTATCCCAGTCCCAACGGCCAGATAACTCTTCATCCTTTATTCCCCAAAGGTTATGCTGGAATTTACCTTCAGAAATTGGGGATCCCTTGTAAGTAGAATACGGCCCTTCTTCTTTTGCAGCTTCCATAGATGCTGTTACCGCCGCAAAGTATAGCGTCTCAAAGATCTCCTGATTGAGCTTTCTTGCCTCATCACTTGTAAAAGGTAATCTAAGCAGGATAAAAGCATCCGCTAAACCTTGTACACCAAGACCTATGGGTCGGTGACGCATATTGGAATTCTCTGCTTCTTTTACGGGATAGTAGTTGCGGTCTATCACCCTGTTCAGGTTTTTAGTTACCCTTTTGGTGACACGAAATAATTCTTTGTGATCAAAACTACCATTCTTAATAAACATTGGCAGGGCAATAGATGCCAGGTTACATACGGCCACTTCATCCGGGGAAGTGTATTCCATAATCTCCGTACATAAGTTCGAAGATCTTATGGTTCCCAGATTCATCTGGTTACTCTTACGGTTAACCGCATCCTTATACAACATATAAGGTGTACCGGTTTCTATCTGTGATTCAAGGATCTTTTCCCAAAGTTCTCTGGCTCTGATCGTTTTTCTTCCTTTGTTCTCGGCCTCATATCGATTGTACAATTCTTCAAACTCCTCACTGTGGGTAGTGAATAATCCGGGACATTCATTAGGACACATAAGGGTCCAATCTCCATCGGCCTCTACTCGTTTCATAAAAAGATCCGGGATCCACATGGCATAAAAAAGGTCGCGTGCGCGCATTTCTTCCTTTCCATGATTCTTTTTTAACTCAAGGAATTCGAAGATGTCAGCATGCCATGGTTCTATATAAATTGCAAAGCTGCCTTTTCTCTTTCCGCCGCCCTGATCTACATACCTGGCAGTATCATTAAAAACCTGAAGCATTGGAACAATTCCATTGGAGGTGCCATTGGTGCCGGCAATATATGAGCCTGTAGCTCTAATATTATGGATAGACAATCCTATTCCTCCCGCAGACTGGGATATTTTAGCTGTATTTTTAAGTGTATCATAGATACCGTCAATACTATCGTCCTTCATTGCCAGTAAGAAGCAGGACGACATCTGAGGCTTTGGGGTACCTGAATTAAAAAGGGTTGGTGTTGCGTGTGTAAAGAATTTTTTCGACATTAATTCGTAAGTCTCCATCGCCGACTCCAAATCATTTAAATGGATCCCAATAGAAACCCGCATAAGCATATGTTGCGGTCTTTCTGCGATCTTTCCGTTCAACTTTAGGAGATAAGACCTTTCCAGAGTTTTAAAACCGAAATAATCGTAGC
>CBDUON010000269.1:0-2462 GCA_965368835.1 uncultured Eudoraea sp.
AATAAGCGCTATTAATTTTTCAATTTCCGCAAGTAAAGAACGACGTTCATCGATTGCAGTTCTGTATTGATATTATTTTGCAGTGATTAAATTAAGAATTTACGGGCTATAAAAAAAGGGTAGAAAAATCTACCCTTCAATTGATTCTCATCCTGAAATTGACAAACTTATAAGAAAGTCATTATTCCACGACCAAGTTTCTATTTTTGGGATACTTCACCGTATATCTCAACGTATAGACACGTTCCTCCCCAGGATTCAATAACACCTGCCATTTGATCTTCCCAGTAGTTATGTCGTGTTTTGCTCCGGAAAGTTCTTCAATCTCTACCTTGATCTCATCGCGAATAGACACCGGCACCTGATCTAACAACAACATATTGACCGCCTGAGATTTTTTGTTCTTTACGGTGATCTTCCAAGCGCGCGACTCCTCTTTCCTGGTTCCTACAAATCTCTTTGAACTAAAGTCGGTAATCTTCTCGCGGTTAACCGTTACATTCTTGTCTCTTCCCAGAGAGATATCGAGTGTATCGGAAGCATTTCGCACATTTAATACTGTCTTTCCCACAAAGGTATTTTCAAAGAAGATGTTGGTTTCCCCCTCCAGCAGGTTGTACTTTTCCCAATCGATAATACTACTGATTAAAAAGGATTCCTTTTCAACTTTAGGAACACTGTAATACTGATAACTGGCAGGCAAAGAATAGTCTGCCATGTTTACCGTATAAGTCTTGTTATCCGAAAGGATCGTGTAAGGAAGATCTATAACAAAATCTACTGTAGTCTGATTCTCTACCTGTTGTAATGGAATAGAGTTGATCCCAGAATCCATTAAAGGTTCAGCTTCCATTGCATTCAACATGGCGCGTTTTTTCTTGCCACTGTAGCCAGTAACTACAACCTCATCTAACGCTTGGGAATCATCCTGCATTCTTACATTTAAAACAGAACTGGTAACGGGTAATGATTGGGTAAGCTGACCGAGATAACTGAACCGAAGCACGGCTGCATTGGCCGGAAGACTCAGGGAATAATACCCATCAAAATTGGTCTGGGTGCCAATTGTACTTCCCTCTACTATTACGCTTACACCTGGCAGGGGCGATCCATTCTGATCTTGAACAACTCCCGAAACTTCAGCCACAGAACGGTTATATACTGGTGGTCTGGTATTGTAATCCAGGAAATAGGTCTGTAATTCAGGGGCATTACCCGAGATATTGGGATTGGCAGATGATAATCGCAGGTTTACATTTTTCCAGTCGATCTTGGTATCTTGTTTTACATTGGCCTTGTACACCAAAGAAATTGGATCATTGACATTCGTGGATCGGATGTCATAAGACGGATACCAACCTGCATTATTCACTACATAAGACAATTCGAGGTTAGAGCGCGTAGCCCTTTTGGCCTCTATTTTTACCAGGACCTCCCCGTTTGCGTACTCTTTTTTCCCAGTGAGTGTATTTATCTGATTCTGCAGCTTCGTTTGTTCCTCATTATAGTCGTTAAGTGTTTTTGTCCTATCGAGCTCTTTTAACTTTAAAGATGTAAGTTGCAGCCCGTAGTAATCGGCCGCACTTTTTAGGGTAGCCGCTGAAAGGGTCTGGTTACCCCCTACCACCTTATTGGCCTGCAGAAAGATAATTTCCTCTGCCAGGATGTCTAAATAGGTACGCTCTTTTTTGAGCTTTTCCTGCACCTCCAGAAGCTGTGCTTCCAGTCCGAGTAACTCTTTGGATTTCTCCAGTTCTTCCAAATAATTTTGTTGCTGGTTAACTGAAAGTACGGTCACATTTCCGTCGGCCTTTACCTGCAAGCTCTTTCCGTTGATAAAAGGGGACAGGTCCGTAAACTTTAAAATACTAGTGCCGGCAGGAATGTCTACTGCTTTTTTCCTGATGATCTGCGCACCTTCAATAAAAACAGTTACATCTTTAACTTCTGTTTTGATCTGCATCTCTTTTGGTTCTTGAGACATTGCCATGTTTAGAACCAGGACCAGAGACAAACAAATTATATGTTTAAAATTCATGTATTTTTCGTGATTATTATTTATAAATAAGACTTCAAATATCGGCTAATAAACCATTCATTTTGAACTCTGCCATTCTATTCTAAAGCAATAGATTTATAATCGTTACAATTCCGATGACTAATATAAGGATCAGGGAGATCTTTTTAAACTTAGACTGAGGAATATACACCAAGATCTTTTTGCCGAATAGGTTCCCAAGCCTTAAGCTAAGAATTTACGAGCTATTAAAAAAGGTAGAATACGCTACTCTCACATTATCACTGATACAGAAATTATCATGCTTACATTTCAGCTATCCAAAGACATAATGCCTCTATTCCTTTTAGTATTCCCGGACAATGTTCTTTTATGTCAAATTGTTCATCTTCCCCTGGTTCATCAAAGTCAACATAGGCCAGTCTGGCCCCTAAAAAAGATGCTT
>CBDUON010000270.1:0-2446 GCA_965368835.1 uncultured Eudoraea sp.
GTGATGGGAGATGAATGTAGTATATGGTTCAATGCCGTGATTCGCGGGGATGTCCATTACATTAGGATGGGAAATAAGGTTAATGTACAGGACGGCGCTATTATTCATTGCACCTACCAAAAATCACCTACAAACATTGGAAATAACGTTTCTATTGCCCATAACGCCATCGTTCATGGCTGTACGGTTGAGGATAATGTCTTGATTGGTATGGGTAGCATTATTATGGACGATTGTATAGTGGGGTCCAATAGCATAATAGCGGCCGGTGCCGTGCTTACCAAAGGCACTATAGTACCACCGGGGACCATCTATGGTGGAATGCCTGCAAAAAAGTTAAAAGATATAAGTCCTGAATTAAGTGAAGGCGAAATATTGCGTATTGCCAATTCCTATGTGAAATACGCCAGTTGGTTTAAAGAAGAATAGATTAAATTGGAGGTATCTCTGCTTTTGTCAACCTAAAAGACAAACCCTGCTAATAACACACTTTTTAACACCTCACAAGGCCCTGACTTTGTTTCGAATTACTAAAAAATAAGTATATTTAATAAACAAGATAGCGTGCTAATTGAATTAAACGAGTCGCAATAATGGCAACGCGTAATTATCAGGGAAAAAAATTTGACGTGCAGGGGGTTGACCCGGTGGTCGATGCCCTGACTGTGGAAGAAGCTCTGCAAATTAATATCAATGGAAAGCCCTTTACGATGTCCATGCGGACACCGGGTGCAGATGACGACCTTATCCGCGGGTTAATGCACAGTGAAGCCATCATATCATCAACCAAGTTTCATCCCAAACACATATTTCAAGAAGAGAATGAAGAGGGAATTGTAACTGTAGTGGATTTGGAGATCCCGGAAAAGTATCTGGGCGTCGGCTATTCCAACAGCCGAAGTCTTTTATCTGTTTCTTCCTGTGGAATTTGTGGTAAAACAGAACTGGGAGAAGAGGACTTTAAAGGCAAGACCATTGAGGCGTCCTCGCAATTTTCCGCAGAAAGTTTTACGAATATGTTTGCACAAATGAATCGTGGCCAGTTTGATTTTAAACAATCCGGGGGTACACATGCGGCAGCACTGTTCGATGCAAATGGATCTCTACTGGTAGTTAAGGAAGATATTGGGCGTCATAACGCTGTAGACAAAGTAATTGGGTGGTTGCTGTTACGAGACAGGTTAGATGAAGCAAAGGCGATGACAGTGAGTGGCCGTATCTCTTACGAGATAACCATTAAAGCCTTTAAAGCAGGAATCCCATTTTTAGCCGCAGTTTCTGCTCCGTCTTCGCTGGCTGTGGATTATGCCAAAGAATTCGGTATTACCCTACTCGGCTTTTGTAGAGAAGGACGAGCCACTTGTTATTCTCATCCATATCGAATAAACAATAACCGGGTTAGTTCCCTGAAACCTAAAGTAAGCTAGTATATGTCTGATAATTTAAGCGAACTCCTGGGCCGTAAAGGCCTGCAAGAAAACCTCTTCGACAAGCTGGGGAACCTGGCGCAGCCAGCCGGCACCCCAGATGAAAAGGAACTTGCTTTGCTCGCCGAGGAGTTTTTGATCGGCAAAGCCAATACCTTCGGGACTGCTTCTTTTTATGACTTTCTCAAACCAGACAACAAGGGTAAAAAAGTATATGTATGCAACGGTACTGCATGTGAGTGTGCTGGTACCCAAGATACGGTATTGGAAAAACTCAGGTCGGAATTCCCTGAGGATCAGATTGGGCATATGACCTGTTTGGGGCGATGCCACGAAAATGCTGCTTTTCATCACCAGGGGCAAAATTATTCCGGTGCCGCAATAGATAACCTGAGCGCCATAGTTAAGGACAAAGCCCAAAATAAGCCCGATGTTTACCATGTGGGTGCCAGTCATGGGGCCATTCTTACCAAGCCCTTTAGCAGTATTGAAGAATATTACAAACCCTGGCTGGAGGTGTTACAAAATAAACCGGAAAAGACATTAGAAGAGCTTAAAACCTCCAACATTAGGGGCAGAGGAGGTGCAGGATTCCCTATGGGCCTTAAACTGGAATTTTGCAGGAAAGCCGAAGGGGATGTAAAATTCATTATATGCAATGCAGACGAAGGGGACCCCGGAGCCTATTCCGACAGATATTTGCTGGAACAACGGCCACATTCGGTGCTTTTTGGGATGCTGGTAAGCGGCTATGTGACCGGAGCACATCACGGGATTGTATATATCAGAGCCGAGTACCCGGAAGCTGTAGACATTGTGCAAAATGCCATTGATGAGCTTAAGGACCACGGCCTGATGGGACATAACATACAGGGAAGCGGATTTGATTTTGAATTTAAGATTATTCAGGCTCAGGGATCCTACATATGTGGGGAAGAAACAGCTTTGATAAATTCCATAGAAGGACAGCGCCCGGAAGTAAGGGTCCGTCCTCCTTATCCCGCCCAACGCGGGCTCTT
>CBDUON010000271.1:0-2432 GCA_965368835.1 uncultured Eudoraea sp.
TGGTATAATAGGTTCTTTTAGTTGGATGGTCCGGGTAGACTCCATTTATAATCTTCCCCCACCACTCATTGGTAATAATGCTCGTTAAAATTAATAGACAGTCCTCTAAGTGGATCAGGTTAATGGCGTCATCTCCGTTGGTTAGTTCATGTTGTCCTGACAAATAGGTCACTGGGTGGCGATCCGGGCCTATAAGGCCTCCAAAGCGCACCAGAGTAGCATCCATATTCTTCTCGGCCATAAACAATTTCTCAGCAGACAGTAGTTTTTTAGCCGAATCACTGCCGGGTTTGGGAACCGATTTTTCTGTGACCTCCCCCTGTACTTCTCCATATACAGAAGTACTGCTTACAAAAATAATTTTCTTTAGATGCATGATCTTACACGCCTCATATAAATGAGTCATTTTTCTTAAATAATCCTCCTCAGTTGCTTTCCGCTTGGGAGGAACATTGATGATAAGGATGTCTATGTCTTTCAGGAAGTCTATCAAAGAACCTTTAACTCCTTCGTTAAATAGTTCCACATAGTGAGGCAAGATACCTTCATTGCCAAGAATATCCATATTGACTTTGGTAGTGGTGGTACCACTTACAAGGTAGTCCATAGAAATAAGACGTTTGGCCAGGGGAAAACCCAGCCAGCCACAACCTAATATTCCAATATGTGGTTTCAATGGCGTATGGTTTTTTTAAGGATTACAGCGTCGTTTAGCACAAAGGGCATTGGTATAATATCTTTAGGTCGCTGAGGAATAGTAAACAATGGATGTTCCAAAAGATCATTGGAGGCCTCAAAAATAGTGAGTTCTAACTCCGCTCCCGCAGGGATGCTTAATTCTAATATGGTGGAATCATTATCACTGACGTAGTGGGTGAAAAGTCGCGCGCCTTTGCGTTCTTTCAAATAGAATTCTGAGAGCTCAATGCCATTTACGCTGGCCTTTTTTATAGGGGTAGTATTTGTAAACACTTCCAGACGATTTACGCTGCGTTGAGGGAAAATGCCAACCTCCAGCATTCTGTTTCCATTCAGGGTAGTGTCTTTTTCAATGATTACTACAGGTCCGGTTATGTCCTTTACTGGCGCTGCTGCCACTTGAGTAAATTTGGAATTGTATTTGCTGTAAATGAGGGCACTATTCGTGGTTTCTGGCGATGTATACTCCGAACCAAGTACAGTTGAGGTCCAATTTGAAAGCTGATGTTCATAAGTGGCCCACTGTGCCTTTTTAGCATCTGTATCCAGGATGTATACCAAACTGCTCGGTTTAGGTTTTTCTTCGGTAAAACCAGATTGAAAATGTGCCACTGCCAGAGCGCCTATGAACCCAGCAAATAATAGCGCACCAATAATATTTTTCCCAGGATACCTTCCTGCCAGGGGCAGGAGCAGCCAAAAGGTAAGGGTGGTAAAAAGGGTAGTGGTAACCAACATTTTAAGGCCAAGGGCTATGGGAAACATAGCTATAAAAGGGGAATAGATAAATATCGCAGGGAGCGTCAGAAACAAAAGCAAAAACGGATCCGGCTTTTTTTGATAGATCGAGATCGCAAGACAAACAAGTAGTGCAAAAACGGGCAGGATAAAAAAGCTGGCACCGGGAAGGTATTGTGCCAATGCCAAACAGATCACTAACCAAAGTAGTGCAGGAGCCACAAGAAGGTTGGAGATGCTAATTTTTTTAAACATGTGATAGGCCCGGAAACAGTTTGCTGATGATAAGAGTGCCAATGCCAGTATATAGGCGTGCCCATTATAGGTAAATCCCTGAAGAATATCCTTGTATTCCGGATAGATAAATGTGATCATCTCCCAGGCAAAATATCCCAGTAAACCATTCACAACAAGAGAGTCTAGCATAGGGATAAAACCCAGTAATACCTCCTTCAACTTCAAACTACCGGTTCTGGATCCCAGTATCAATAAAACGACAAAAATTCCCAAAGCAAGGAACCACATGGGCCATATCCAGTCAAAAGGATAGGATACCATTTTAAATACGGGAGTATTAAAATAAATGTAGTCATTAAGGCTTTTCATATTACTCAGATCTGTCTCACTGAAATGGAGTAATAAAGGCATTAGATAACTGCCCTGGTGTGTGAGTGTATTACGGTCTAATCTTTTATAGGAATCGCGAACCGTATGGTAGTCAAAATGATCATCGATAAATGCAAAATTAAAGCCCTCAATGTCCTGATCTTCTCTAAAAACAGTTAGATCAGTGTCGTTTGGTAGCATTTTATAAATACTATATGCCAGTGAATTGGTGACAGGGTATTGCGGATTTGCCGTAATAAATTCCTTGATAAGCTGTTCATTCCCACGGTTGGTCTCCATAAACATATAACCGGGTCCTCCGCTACCACGGGCCTCAAAATTGAGGACCAGGCCTACATCCTTCGTCCAGGGGTGCCGGTTCGCAAAAA
>CBDUON010000272.1:0-2417 GCA_965368835.1 uncultured Eudoraea sp.
TCTCTTTTTCACCCAACGCTCTCACGCTAAGCGGGTGCAAATATAAAACCATTTTTCTGGTTGCACAACTTCGTACAACAAAAAATTCACATTAATTATTTTATCGAGCTAACTCCTTGAAAATGAGGTGCTATTCAATGAAAAAAAATATACAATTAAATAAAACCTATGAAAAGAAATTCCAAACCAGACCAAAACGAATCACAAAGTCGCGATACGGATAATTCGGAGCCGCATAAAAAGTATTCCCGGTGAAGGAAGAATTAAAATGTTCTGCTTTGAGATAGATGCGGGTCTGACGCACCTTCGCATTAATAAAAAAGTCGAGTAAAGGAAAAGCTCCCAACTCTTCCCTGTTCTGCACATAAAATTCTCCTAAGAGCGGGTTATACCCATCCATGTTATACGCAGTGAAGTATTTAAAGGTTACCCCTGTCTGAAGGAACATAGCATTCTTAAAGACATTGCTGGAATAATACAAGGTATTCCTGGTAACTAATTGTGGTACATTCAACACCTGGTTACTCTGAGTTACATTTTGATACATCACTGTATTGTTCAACGCCCATTTCCCTACTTTAAATTCCTTGGCGTACTTCACTTTTAGATGACTTACCGAAGAGCCCTCTTGTTTTGGTGTTATATAAGCATTCTCAGTGCCTCCCAAGAACTGCTCATCAGTAGCATTAGATGAAAAATAGGTGTAGTTATCCGTAGTTGCATACTGTGCCATCAAATCTCCCCATACCTGCGAACTCAAATTGAATTTTAGACTTTGTACATTCTGATTCTCATAGGTTTCCGAATTGTTCCAATTGTAATTCTCGTATTCTGATTGGTAGAGTAGAAAATTAAAATTTGGTAATCGCGAGGAAGAATGAGCACTTACTTCAATAGTGTGTTTGTCATTTATACTGTATTCGGCAGAAGCATCAAAAATATAATTTGTGAGCGCCCCTGTGATCCCGTAGGTAAGAGAAGCATCCAAAGCAAATGCACCTATCTGGTTTTGATAGAGTCCCCCCACTGCCAATTCATCACCCCGTAATTTATTTGGGATGGTTTGTGTATCAGTTATCAAAATACTGTTAAAGAAATAATCGTAATTATACCAATTCACAAATCCCTTTAGGGTTCCCAGAAATTTATTGGAGTAATCCAGACTGAACCTGTTAAAAAAGGTCTTTAAGCTTGCCTTGTCATCTATAGGCGTTACTATGATAGATCCAAAAAAATCGTTCTGACTATCTTGCTGAAACTGGAAATATTTGGTTTCATACGTAAATTCATGCCCTATACCTACAGAGGATCTCCTGAGGGAATCCCTTTTTTGAAATATCGCAAAGCGGTGATCAAGAAAATAGCGTTTCCCCAAGATCTTGTTTCTGGCATCTGTAAAGAAAACATCTATACGGGATCTGTCCTGAAATTCGGGATCTTCAGATTCAAATTGCAATTCCTTTTCAAGTATACCGCCATTCTCCTCCCCTTCAATATCCTGGGCCGCTATATGTGCCCTGAGCGTATACCTTTCATTTTGTGACTGATAATTAGCGGTGGTCCTGAAATTACCGGACTGCATCTGACTGTACTGATACTTCCCAAGGGAACGGAACCCTTTAAATGCTATGGAAAAGTTTAATCTCCTGGAAGTATTAAAAGTAAGCATGGCGTCTAACAATTGGCCCTGTTCAAAGGTGGTCTTAAAGAACAGATCTGTCATAGGTGTGGGGACATTATAGTAAGATATGTCTCGCACCTCCATATAATTAATGTTCCGTGCCCTGGCACCCAAAGATGGATAAAGGCTGGTTTGTTCCATATCTATCCCCAGGGCGTTATTGGGCTGCCCCACATTGGCGAAAGGCATAAGTTCAAAATTGTCTCGCCTATGGAAATTATACCGATACTCCTTTTGGATAGTTAAGGTAGTATCCAGAAAGGTAGTGTCCCTGGTATATGAAATGATCTTGTAGTCCTTAATACTGAGCTCTGGTTCTTTCTTGGAGGCTCCCTGAGGGATCGCTGTTTTCTTTTTCTTAAAAAGAGAGGAGTCCTTTTCTCTGGGAGGAGGGATCGTTATATCCTGTGCGAAAACTGTTTGCAGTGAAATGATAAAAAGTATACTTATAAGGTATTTCATAAAATAGTTAACTCGGGCAAAGTTACTTTTTTTTGTTACTAAAGAAATGTGAAACTTTTGTAAGAAAAGGTTATGAATCCTTATCTTGAACAACTTTTGCCATTTATTCCCTTTAAAAGGCACCAAAGAACTAATAAAATTGAATATTCCTGTTTTTTTCAGGATATTAGACAAAAAAAATTACATGTTAAGAAAATTACTTCTTGCATGCCTTCTAACAGGCAGCGTTTCTTATGGCCAATTTAATCAAAATGCCCCTTGGCTGACTGATGAA
>CBDUON010000273.1:0-2417 GCA_965368835.1 uncultured Eudoraea sp.
TAGGTCTGGGAAATATTTCAGGGGTGGCAATAGCCATTCATGACGGTGGGCCCGGTGTGGTTTTCTGGATCTGGGTAACGGCTCTTATCGGGATGTGTATAAAGTTTTATTCCTGTAGCCTTTCTATTATGTTCCGCGGAAAAGACTCGGATGGGAAACTTCAGGGAGGCCCAATGTTCTACATTACTCAAGGCATGGGTCCAAAGGCAAAGCCACTGGCTGTATTCTTTTGTATTTGTGGGTTATTCGGCTTTTTGGGGGTTTTTACTGCCAACCAGTTTACGGAAACCTTTATGAGTGTAGTAAATCCGACAGAAACCCTTTGGCAGACCAGCGAGTTTAACTGGAAACTGATCATTGGTATTGTTTTAGCCGTCATTACGTCTTTAGTCATCTTTGGGGGATTGTCTAAAATTGCCAAGGTTGCCTCGGCCATTGTGCCTTTTATGGTGCTGGTCTATCTCGCAGCCGTGATTGTTGTGATGATCATGAATTCGGATCAGGTTTGGCCGGCCTTAAAAATGATTCTGACAGAAGCCTGGAACTTTAAAACAATAGTAACCGGAGGTTTTTGGGGCTTGGTGATCATTGGGATCCGCAGAGCCATGTTTTCTAACGAAGCAGGTTTAGGTAGTGCTCCCATGTATCACGGACAATCAAAAAATGATGAACCTATTAGGGAAGGGCTGGTGGCCAGTTTGGGACCTTTTATAGATACTATCATGGTATGTACCTTTACTGCAGTGGTGATCATCCTTAGTGGGGCCTATCTGGAAGAAGGGAGTGGCATTGTGATGACCCTAACAGCATTCAGGCGTACCTTATTTGGATATGGAGATGAATTGTTGATGGTCATTGTGACAGCTTTTGCCTTGTCAACACTATTTACTTATTCCTATTACGGTGTTAAAAGTTTGTCTTTTTTATCGAATGCCCGTATAGGGAAGTGGTATAATGTGTACTTTGTAATAATGATAGTCTTTGCGGCCGTGGCATCACTAGATTTAGTTAAAAATCTGATCGATTTGTCCTATGCCCTTATGGTGATCCCTAACATGATCGCTGTTCTGTATCTGGCACCTAAAGTTAATGCAGCTGCAAAAAAATATCTTGCTCAATTAGACCATGGAAAAACATAAAGCCGGTTTTGTAAATATTATAGGAAATCCCAATGTTGGGAAGTCAACCCTTATGAACGCTTTTGTAGGGGAGAAGCTTTCTATTATTACCTCCAAAGCGCAAACTACCCGGCATCGCATCCTTGGAATTGTAAATGGAGATGATTTTCAAATGATCTTGTCCGATACCCCGGGCATCATTAAACCTGCCTACGAATTACAAAGTGCCATGATGGATTTTGTAAAGTCGGCTTTTGAAGATGCAGACATCCTGCTCTATATGGTAGAGATTGGAGAACAGGCTTTAAGGGATGAACGCTTTTTTGAGCAAATCAAGAATAGCAAGATTCCGGTTTTGTTACTTTTGAACAAGATAGATACGGCAGATCAGGAACTGCTGGAAGAACAAGTACAGTATTGGCAGGAACAATTGCCAAAGGCAGAGATACATCCTATTTCGGCGCTTCAGAACTTTAATGTCAAAGAGGTGTTTGAACGTATTGTCTCGCTCTTACCGGAGGCACCCGCATATTATCCCAAGGATCAGCTCACTGATAGGCCAGAGCGTTTCTTTGTAAACGAGACTATTCGGGAAAAGATATTAAAGCACTATAAAAAAGAGATTCCCTACGCTGTAGAGATTGAAACCGAGGCTTTTCATGAAGATGAGAAGATCATTCGCATTGGTGCGGTCATCATGGTAGAACGCAATTCCCAAAAAGGCATTCTGATAGGCCATAAAGGGAGTGCATTGAAAAGAGTGGGTATTGAGGCCCGCCGCGATCTTGAACAATTCTTTGACAAGCAAGTACATATAGAGCTCTATGTAAAAGTGAACAAGAACTGGCGAAGCAATAGTAATCAGTTGCGACGTTTTGGCTACCAATCCTGATCACGAACCTTTAGCGAGCATTTCTTCCATAAAGGAATAGAGAGCTTCCATCTGAGGTTTGCCTTTTTTCTTCCCTGCCCGCCCAAAGGCGTATAGCACAAACCAAAGCACCACCATAAAGCCCATAATTCCCAGTAACCAGCCATAGGGTTTATTTAGGGCCGCACTGCTATAGGCCCATATCCCAAAAATTATAAAGAAAGTACCTACTCCAAAATGAAGAAACATAAAGAAGGTCCAGAGGGTTGGGTTAGGTCCAAATAACCCATACAATCTGCTGCCGCCTTCTTCCTTTTCTATGATCTCCAGCTGCAGTTGGGGCGACCAAAAGTGTGCTTCTTGTTTGTTGAACTTGATAAAGACATGATCGTCCATGCGTTTTATTATGTATGGTGGACGTTTTGTTT
>CBDUON010000274.1:0-2416 GCA_965368835.1 uncultured Eudoraea sp.
GTGTTTCAAAAACATTTTGCAAAATTAAGGATTCTAAGTGGAATAAAAAACTAAATCTTTAGCACAAACATACTAGGTTCACCCCTTTATACAGCAGGTTTTGAGGAAGTTTTAACTATTGGCCCTCATATTGTCACCACAAACGACTTTAGGAACGAAGATATCTTTGACTTTAAAGCCGTGGATGCTTCAACTAGCGGTAAGCGGACTACAGCGGTAGATATTCCAAGTATCTCAAAAATAGCCTTGATCCCAGCCGGATTTCCTTCTTCAAAAATAAGATTCATCCCAGGCGTAAGTGCATGGTGTAATTGATAGGCCCCGTCATAATCTCCATTAAGGCTGAGACGTATCATTTTACTTACTTGTACAGGCATTCCCTGCCCTAATACTGAGATAACCCCAATTCCACCCTCCACCACTGTTGGTACCGCCATAATGTCGTCACCGGAAATTACGTGGAACCCCTGTGGCACTTCCTTTAAGAGTTGTTTAATCTGATCCATATTCCCACATGCCTCTTTTATTGCGACAATATTGGGACAATCCTTGGCTAATCTAACTACCGTAGCTGGTAACATATTACTACCAGTTCTTCCCGGCACGTTATATAAGATAATTGGTTTTGGAGAAACAGCAGCCAACATTTTATAATGCTGATAGATTCCTTCCTGAGTGGGCTTGTTATAATAGGGAGATACAGATAGTACTGCATCAAAGGGTTCCAGATCGGCATTCTTTAATTCCTGAACGAGAAGAGCGGTATTATTTCCACCGATCCCTATAACCAAAGGCAAACTTCCTTTGTTTTCTTCAATGATCGTTTTAATTACCAATTGCTTCTCCTCTGAGTTCAGCGTTACTGATTCGCCTGTAGTCCCTAAAACCACCAAATAATCTACGCCTCCTTCTATGGAGTAGCGCACTACTTTTCTCAGTGCCTCCACGTCAACAGAACTGTCTTCTTTAAACGGAGTAACAAGTGCTACTCCCGTTCCATATAATTGTTCCATGATTATATTTCGTTCATTACTTTTAAATACTTCTTTAATTCCGTTTTAAAGGTATTAAAATCTTGTAGCTGCGTTTGAAGTATCAGATCATTTAACTCAGGATCTAACTCGGCAAATCCCACTTTAATTCTTGCTCTGGTCTTCACGGTCATAAGTTTCAGGATCAGGATATCTTGGGTGTAATAATTTACAAGAAGATCGTATTCCTTTGTCAAAAACTCCAACGCATAACTATTCTCAACTGCTCCACCCCATCCAAGATCCTTATCAGAAAAAACTGGGGTTGAATAGGGAGAGTTTTTATCATAAAACCCTCTATACCCCATTATTTTAACGGCATTGGGTCTTAAATTGAACATTTCAATGAACTGATAAAAAAGATCAGCATTTTGAAAAGTGTCGAGGTCTACAATAACCCCTACCTTCTTAATTTCCTTTCTGTTTCTTTCAAGATCCGGAATTTTTAAGAGTTCATTCTTAAGAAATTTTTCGCCCGATTTATGCTTGAATTTGTCCTTGAGTCCCTGTAAAAACATCTATCTTTACGTTTTGGTAAAGGTAACCATTCTCTTAGCATTTCACAGGGCTAAGTTATCACGTTTAGACGTTTTAAATATGAAACATTTTGTTTTATTTATAACAATTGTACTCCTTACTGCCTGTGCTCAAAGTCCTCCACAACTAATTTCTGTTAAAGGCAAACAACTTCCTGTAAATTCAGAAATTACCTCCAATGATTCTATAGAAGCGTTTATCGCTCCTTATCGCAACAGGATCAACTCAGTTTTAGATAGTGTATTGGCCTACGCTCCTAAGGATATTGTGAAGACAGACGGCGCATTAAACAGCTCCGAAGGCAATCTGATGGCAGATATTTTAATGGAACAAGCCCAACCTATATTTAAATTGCGAACGGGTCATGAAGTAGACATCGCCATGCTAAATTTTGGTGGCATCCGCAACGTTATCTCTGCCGGATCAGTTACAGCCCGCACAGCCTTTGAAGTAATGCCCTTTGAGAATTATATAGTGGTCCTTGAACTTCCGGGAACAGCCATCAGAGAAATGGTTAACTATCTTGTTACTTCAGACAGACCTCAACCATTTAGCGGCATGAAGATCGTACTCAACGCCCAGGGCTCACTACAATCTGTAAACATTCAGGGCAAACCCTTTGATGAGAACAAAACATACTATCTGGCGACCATAGATTATTTATTGCAGGGTGGTGGTAATATGGACTTTTTAAAAAGTTCTAAAAGTGTTACGGAACTAGATTATTTGTTGCGAAATGCCATGATAGATTATTTTAAGAAAGTAGATACATTAGCGGCCACCGTAGATGATCGGTTTATTCAAATAAAGCAGCCATGAAACGCAGATCATTTATACAAAATACTATT
>CBDUON010000275.1:0-2408 GCA_965368835.1 uncultured Eudoraea sp.
ATGACCGCTCTTGAGGATAAGAGTAAGGGAATACATAACCCCGGCTATATGAGGGCACTTCTAAAAAACTCTATAGAAGCACTTCAATAAGATATGATAACAAAGTCCTGCTCATCAGCAGGACTTTTGTCAGTGAAGTTTAAGGCTATCGAAACTTTAATAAGAATCAACTATCAAATCAGATCAAATGGCAAATTATGCCTGGTCTTATAACAATAATAAAATGAAAAAACGCATCTCATTACTTCTGGTTGGCAGTTTGTGTTTATGGAATTTTTCATGCTACTATGACGAGGAGATCGATCTGAGTCAGCCAATTGAGGAGATCCCTGAAGAACAGGCCATCTCATTCAGAACAGATATTGAACCGCTGTTCTCACAAAGCGGGAAGGATTGTACCGCATGTCACAATGGAAACGTTGCCACCCCCGATTTAAGGATAGGAAACGCCTTTGCAGGCATTACACCATTAGTCATCCCCGGAGATGCCGAAAGCAGTGAATTTTATCAAAAATTACCTGGTAACGGACATCCTATAGATGCAGGATTTGTTCTGAACAATACTGAGATCGCTTTTATTAAAGGTTGGATAGACCGAGGCGCGGAAAATAACTAACCAGTAAGACACTTCATCATGAAAAAATTGAGCTTTTTATATATATTTCTTCTGATATCGCCGCTAGCTATGCTTTCCCAGGAAATGGAAAAGGATTCTGTCGTAGATAAGCCTGAACGCGCTGCTTTTGAAAGTTCGTACATAGTGGATACACCAACCGATGTTCTCCCTATAAAAAATACCCTCGAGGTGCAAATGTCTCACCGCTTTGGTACAGTAAATGGCGGCACCAATGACCTTATAGGATTTTGGGCTCCGTCCAATATTAGAATTGGATTGGCCTATTCCTTACACGAACGGTTAACCATTGGGTATGGCACTACAAAATTTGACAGGTTACAAGATTTTAACTGGAAGGTAGGAATACTGAGACAAACCAGGTCGGGTAGAATTCCCGTGAATGTGTCATACTTTGGAAACTTTACTATTGATGCCCGAAAAGCAGAGAATTTTTTAGTAGAGCAGCACCGGTATTCCAATTTCCATCAGCTGATCATTTCCAGAAGATTTAACTCTAAATTATCATTGTTAGTGGCTCCCAGCGTGTCGCATTACAACCTGGTACCACAGAGAATGCGCAATGATGTGATCGCCTTATCATTAGGAGGGCGATATAAGATAAGTCCACAGACATCAATACTTGTAGATTATACACATCCTTTCATACATCACCTAGATGATGTAGATTTTGATATGGATCCCGAAGATGGTCTAAGCCTGGGCGTGGAATTCAGAACCTCCTCGCATGCTTTCCAACTCTTTATTTCGAGTTATCAGGGTATTGTACCACAAAAGAATATCATGTTTAATCAGAATAATTTTGGGGATGGGGATTTCTTGATCGGATTTAATATCACCCGTTTGTACAATTTCTAATCATATAACAGAACCAAATGACTCAAAAACCAAAAAAGGGGAAGAATATTTCAAGAAGAGGCATTTTCCCTTTATTAGGTAGTTCCTTGCTGCTCCCGTTTTTAGGCTATAATCAGGAGATTCCTGCCGAAAAAACAACAGAGGAGGAGGAGTATGAGACCTTGTTAAAGCCAGATGGAACTATTGTAAAGGTAAAGGTCAGCGCCCTGAAGAACTCCAAGGTCATTAAGAAAAATATCCCAAATTCTACATTTTTGCAGTGGCTGGGGAAAAAGTTTTAATCTCATTTTCTAAAGAATGGAAGACAACACCAAAAAAACGAGACGTACTTTTCTTGACCGGGGCCTGAAAATCGGAATTGCCGGGGTTTTAGGGGGTATTGGATTATCCAAACTTTCTGCCAAATTAACCGAAGGTAAAGCAGCACCCAGCGGGGAGACCATGGAACTGATGACCACAGACGGTACTCTCATTGAAGTAGACACTTCTGAGGTTATGGAAGTAAGCCATAATCATCACAATATGGACTATAATGTTAGGGAAGGCATCCCTAACAGGAAGTTTGTTATGGTGGTAGATCTTGCTAAATGTAAGAACGCCCTTAAATGTCAGTCTTCATGTAACAAGAACCACTATATAACCGGAGATAATGCTTGGCTGAAAGTATATAAAATGCAGGAATCACCAGATACCGCACCCTACTGGATGCCCACCACCTGCCAGCATTGCGACAAGCCTGCCTGTGTAACGGTTTGTCCTGTAGATGCCACCTTTAAAAGAGAAGATGGTTTGGTTCTGATAGATAATGAGCGATGCATTGGATGTCGATTTTGTATGGCTGCCTGCCCTTATTCTACACGCGTATTCAACTGGGGTGATCCGGGTCAGGAAGTTACCCTTAATTTAGATATGACAG
>CBDUON010000276.1:0-2400 GCA_965368835.1 uncultured Eudoraea sp.
TTAAACTGCTGCAAAATGCTGATGATATTATTGAGGTAAATGTAATGGAAGATCCCACCTATAAAGTTTTGGTTGACTAATTTTAGGCATTTATTAAAAGGTTAGTAAATGATTATTCCATTCCTATCAATGCTATAGAATAAACCTACCTACTCCTTTATTACTTCCATAAAAAGATCGGGCCTGGGAGAGAAACTATCCATACGCTCACGTTTAACCCCAGATGAAATGCTGATGATTTGTCCCTGAGAGTTTTCAAATAGCAGGTGCGGATATCCTTTAGTATCGATGGTCTCCAAAGTACTTGTGCTGCTATTAAAAAGTTGGGCCTTTTTTTCATGCGGAGAGTTTTCTTGCACCGTCCAGGAGGGGTCATTATTACTGCCCAGGAAGGTACTCCCATCTAAGCTTACTCCAGAAGAGAAATAGGGTGTTTCAAAAGAAGTACGGAAGCTAAAATCGGATGCATTATACGTCCGGTTTTCCAGGAGGTTTATTATATAATTCCCTGCGGCATTGAAGAGGGTTTTTGTTTTATACTGTGATTTAATAACAAAATTAGGATTCGATTTCTGCGTTAATAATCCTTCGCTACTTACCACAAAGCTTATACTGCCACTTGAATCGTCATTGCCAATAACCAACTTGTTATTGTTCAATGATATGAGGTGAAAGGGATAATTGGACCCGTTAGGACCAAAATGTGCTTGTTGATCCAGTAAGCTTAGATTGGCATTATCGCGGCTGCATGTATAGACATTGTCGTCATCAATAAAGACCCATAGGTTATTACCTAAATAGGCAAAGTCGTCTATGGTATTCACGCCGTTCAGAGAAAACGAATACTTGTAGTTTAGTGTGGTGGCGTCATAGATATTTACACCAGATCCTATTGGCAACATTAGTTCTTCCCCATTGGCCGGGGTACTGATAAACTGTAGATCGCCATTTGTAAAGCCGATGGTAGAATTACTGGCAGAGGCCTCAATTGTTTTGCTGTTGTAATTGTAGCGCTGCAAGGAATAGCTATTTTCACTGCTGCCTAAAATAAAAGCTAAAGGGGCATCAGGATCAGTGGCAACGGAATAGATGTCCACAAAATCGAAAACTTCCGGCCGTTTATAAATAGCCTCGCGAGCGCTAACAGTTTCCTGATTATTAAAATAATTTACGTTCCCGAAGATATCATAGACCAGTATTCGATAAACAGGATTCTTAAAATAAGGCGGATCTGTGTCTATAAAAGTAGTTACAGAGGTATCATCAATTGTAGCAACTACTTCTTCCTGATACCCATAGCCAGAACCATCGATAAAATTTTGTGTCCTGATCTCATAATGAGAAAAATAATACCCCGAATACGAGGCCCAGGTAAGTTCAATATTGTTGCCCGAAACCAGAGGATCAAAAAGCATCACCGACGGAACGCGAAGAAATTCTGTGTTTACTGAACGCAACTCACTTTCCCCCAAAAGCCCCTTATCTGTATAGACCCTGAAAAAGTAACAGAGCAGATCGGTAACCGGAGGTTCTTCGTCTATAAAGGAGGTTTCATCTACCTCGTTAAAAGTAGCGATCAGTTCAGCATTTCCTTTTGAACATCCCGCGCTAGTGCGGTATATCTCATATCTGTTAAAAGTATTAAAGCCGTCATAGGCTTGCCAGTTAAAGAGAATCTTGTCTTCTGCTGCAAATCCCTCTTCCCGAAGAAAGGTATTGGTATATTGGTCTGGCTCATTACCTGCATATCTTCTGGCTGTAAATATGAAGACATCCAGGTCACCATCTTCATCCCAATCAATTCTGGTTTTAAAAACAAAGCTCTGGGTATTGCGCTCAAGGATTACCAATTCTTCACTTTGTCCGAAGGCATTGGAAGTAGTGAGTACACCTCCCTCTAACCTCCAGGAAAATTCATTCGTAAGAAGGTTGCAACTACTGTCCTGATAAGTAAATTCGCGAAAAACACCTCCTGCGCCTAACACAAAAAAATCGCGACCACATTCGGGATACGTTGCAGGTATGCTAACTGTCTGGCCCTCTAATTCTCCTTCGTATAAAGACCAGCTTCCTTCTAATTCAGCGGCCGTAACTTCTTTAAGGGCATCCCTGTAGTAATTATTAGAGCTCTCTATAGAATCGTCTTCTTTAGAGCAGGCAACAATTAAAAAAACGATGAAAATTAATAAAATGGTATCCCAACGTCTGGCGCGGGATTTAGGAGTGATGGGCATATTTGATATTCATTTAAACACAAGTAAATGTAGATTCTTTTTTTGTAATATTTCAAAAATTATTCGTGAGAGAAAACAGCTGATCTGGCTGCTTAAAACTCTTCAATTATCTTAATTAAACCACACTGCATAGCGTTTTCTTCGTAGTTCCATTGCCAGTATTTTT
>CBDUON010000277.1:0-2393 GCA_965368835.1 uncultured Eudoraea sp.
CTTATGGATAACTGATGCTTTTGATCACTATCTGGTGATTTCAGTACCCGATCTCTTTGGAACTGATAGTTTATTCGATACCGGTAATGGCTGGATGAAAAATGGTATTCTGGATGAACTCTTTACCGTTTTGATCATAATATCTGGTCTTATCCACAGTTTTAGCAAAGAAAAGACGGAAGATGAACTTATAAGCAAACTTCGGCTCGACTCCCTCATATGGTCATTGTATATTAATTACGGACTGGTGATTTTGGCAACCTTGCTAATCTATGATATCATGTATTTTAATGTCCTCATCTTTAATCTCTTTACCATTATCCTCTTCTTCAATCTTCGTCTCAGGTTTAACCTTCATAAACACTATACTTCCTAACTATGAAAAACAGTATAAAGATCCAAAGGGTTAAGCACAATATGACACAGGAAGACATCGCCCAGCGATTAGAGGTATCCAGACAAACCATAAATGCTATTGAAAATAATAAATATTTCCCTTCGCTGGAGTTAGGTTTAAAACTGGCAAAAATCTTTAATTGTAAGGTTGATGAATTGTTTAGTCTGGATTAGACAACCAGGCCAGTGAGTATATCAGTGAATTTCCTCTGATTCTTTTTCTAATTTTCCAAATATTACCAGAAGGATCATAATTACCCCAAGAATACCCTGTATAATGGGAAAGAAATTAAGGCTTTTATCTGAGAAGGATGTCTCCAATGCAAGGACGATCATAAGAGTTCCATAGCCTATAAAATAATATTTCAGGAATCGCTGCTTCTTTCTTACCGATACAATTCTCAATTTGTCCATCCCCCAGCCAAGAATGGCAACCGCCGCAAATACGATCAATAGTATTAAGAGTCCTTTGGCCATTTCAGATAGTAATAAGATTGCCTGTCAAACTTAGCTTTTTCTACTTCATCTACAAAACCTTACCTGATAGCCCGCTAATACTCCTTTTATCGATGAAAAGCATAGGAAAGTCCAAAGTTGTAGGGTGCACATGTAATTTTTCATATATTTGGAAGCTTGACCTTTTTAGTTAAGGTATTTAAGTCCTTTGTGTATTACTACCCGAGGGTATTACAAGTAACCAATTGCAGATTTTTTAAGAACCATATACTATGACGAATGAAGAATACCCTATGACTGAGGGTAGTAAAAAGAAAGACCTGGAAACAGCTTCCAAAATTGAATTGATCAAAAACCTCATATTTGGAGAGAATATTCAGGCCTATGATTCGGAATTTGAACTTCTAAAAAAGGACATCCTATCCAAGAAAAAGGCCCTTGAAGATCTAATAGATGCTGTACGCACAGATCTTAGAATGTCTATAGACGATGTATCCACAGACATCAATATCCGTATCACCGAATTAGAAGACAAACTCGATACCCGTTTTGAGGACCTGGAAACTAATCAGCTCGACAAAAAAGAACTAGGTGATCTCCTTATTCAATTGGGCGAAAAGATCCAAAAGAAATAAGCCTTCTCTATGGTCACAAAGATGGATGAACAAGCAAAACTGGAGACCTTAAAGGAACTTCTATTCCCCGATGACCGTGGGGCAGTAGAAGATATTTCCAAGCGCATACAGTTAGTAGAACTCATCATCAATGATCAGAAACAACTTGCAGCCAGAGTAGATCCGCTGGTAGATGACAAACTCAATGCCTTTACCAAAAGTATCCCTGATACTCTGGGACCTACCATTACCGCCACACTTAAGAAAGAGATCAAAAATCACAAAGATGAAGTGGTAGATGCCTTATACCCGGTCCTGGGTAAAATGGTTAAAAAATACGTAGCTCAGGAGATCAAGATGCTTTCCGATAAAATAGATAATCAACTCAGTTTTATCAAAACCTGGAAACGCAAATTCCGTTCCTGGTTTGGCGGGCCCACAGAGGAGCAATTACTAATGCGCGAACTGGCCTCTGCTACTATAGAACAAGTATTGCTTATTGAAAGAGACACCGGGATATTGAAAGCCAGTTATTCCGTCACAAATTCCATTGATGAAGAAATGATCTCGGGAATGCTCACAGCCATCAAAGGTTTTGTGGAAGATGCCTTCAACAAAAAGAACCAGAACCTCGAACTCATTCAATACGAATTGTATAACATTCATCTTCAGAGCTTTGTAACCCATTATGTAGCTGTGGTCATATCCGGGAATTATCATTTAAAATCCAAGAACAAACTGCAAGACATCATCTTTAATTTCTACTATAATTTTATGGCCATGAACCTGGACCTGGTTTTCAATTCCAAAGAAGGGAAGAAAAATGGAGTACGAACCATAGAAAAAGAACTTTTGGAACAAGAGCTTGCTGCAAGCTTCCGCAATGCAAAGATCTAAGAAAGTTGTGATCCTGGGACATTTTGGGGT
>CBDUON010000278.1:0-2375 GCA_965368835.1 uncultured Eudoraea sp.
TACGATTTTATTTCAAGAAAAGTAAAAGAACCAAAAAACAGGACTATTTTATCCCTTGTTCTTTTGATAATTTTCCTTCTGATTTGGGCAGAACTTGCTGTGGGGATCTTTGGTACGCCTTTCGCAGGGAAGTAATTGGCCAATTTCACTGCCAGTCTAATTGGTTGTTGATGACTATTATTGGTAGCTGCACAATTTAGCATACCACCTTAATCTTCTGTCTAGCGTTACTCATTTTCGTTTACAGATGGTAGAATAGGCTGCCATAATTCGAGAAATTACATTTTAGCATGTATTTTTGCTTTATGGAAGCATGGTACCATTATGTGCTATTGGTAGTGGTTGGATTTGTGGTTGGTTTTATCAATACCATTGCCGGAGGTGCATCACTTATTTCCCTCCCTATACTTATCTTTTTAGGACTTCCGCCCAATGTGGCAAACGGAACCAACCGGGTAGCCATCGCCTTTCAAACGGCGATTGGGGTGGCCGGATTCAAAAGTAAAGGAGTTTCTACCTTTCCATTTAATATCTATTTGGGGATAGCTGCCTTGTTTGGCTCTATCCTTGGTGCATCTATTGCCGTAGACATCAAAGGGGAGACCTTTAACAGGATTCTCGCTATCATTATGATCGTTGTGGTGTTGATCATTGTCTTTAAACCCAAGATCAACCTTGAAGATATGCAGGAAAGACTAACCGGGAAATATCTTTGGGTAGGGATGATCGCATTTTTTTTTATAGGGATCTACGGAGGTTTTATCAATGCTGGAATAGGATTCGTCATTCTTTTATTTTTACATTACTTTAATCATATGAGTCTGGTAAGAGCCAATGCCACAAAAGTTGCGGTGGTCTTCCTCTATACCCTGGCGGCCCTAACCGTCTTTATCATGAATGATAAAGTTATATGGAAGGTGGGCCTTGTTTTGGCCATCGGTAATGGATTAGGGGCCTGGTTTTCCAGCAGGGTTTCAGTGAAGAAAGGCGATGGCTTTATTAAAACATTCCTGGTGATCATGGTGATCGCTATGTCAATTAAATTATGGTTTTTTACATAAAACATGGGAGATAGTATAGAACGATTAGAGTGGCGATATGCGGTTAAAAAATTTGATAAGGATGCTTATTTGTCAGAGTCACAATTAGAAAAGCTCATCAAGGCTTTTAATCTAACCGCTACCTCATACGGGTTACAACCAATACGCCTTGTTGTTGTTAAAAATAAGGAGGTGCAGGAAGCACTTGTGCCACATTCATATCAACAAAAACAAGTAGCACAGGCGTCTCATGTGCTGGTTATTTGCATTGAAACAAATATTGATCAGGAATATATAGCCAAGTATTTTGAAAAGGTAAAAAAAGTTAGAGGTACCAGTGATCAGATCCTATCTCCTTTTAAGGATGCCCTGGTAGATAGTTTTTCTGAAAAAGAGACCGAAGAGATTCGTCAATGGGCCACCAACCAGGCGTATTTGGCCATGGGAAATCTACTGACTGTTTGTGCTATAGAACATATAGATGCCTGCCCTATGGAAGGTTTTATTCCTACTGCCTATGATGAACAACTGGGCCTTAAACCCATGGGACTTTCGTCTGTATTAGTACTTCCTGTTGGGAAAAGAGCCAAAGATGATTTCTTTTCGGAAATGAAAAAGGTTCGCAGAGACCTCTCTGAAACAATAATCCATATTAAATAAAGTATAAACAACAATCTATGCCCGGATTTGAAATGTTTGGAGCTCTGGAAAGAGCGGAAGTGCAGGAAGTTTTAGACTCTGGCGTTCTGATGCGCTACGGCTTCGATGGAATGCGAAAAGGTCATTGGAAGGCCAGGGAATTAGAACAGTTACTTGCAGCGCGAATGGAGACTTCCTATGCCCATACAGTGAGCAGTGGTACCGCCGCATTAACGGTGGCTATGGCAAGTGCAGGCATAGGGGCAGGGGACGAGGTGATCATCCCTACCTTTACTTTTGTAGCCAGTTTTGAAGCTGTTTTAGCCTTGGGAGCAATCCCGGTATTGGCAGATATTGATGATACCCTTGCACTAGAGCCGAATGCCGTGGAAAAGGCGATCAGCAAACGCACCAAAGCTGTAATGCCGGTACATATGTGCGGCTCTATGGCTAACCTTAAGGCACTGAAGGCAATTTGTGACAAACACGACTTAGTACTTATAGAAGATGCTTGCCAGGCCATTGGCGGAAGTTTTGAAGGTAAACCTTTGGGAAGCTATGGGGATATTGGATGTTTCTCTTTCGATTTTGTGAAGACCATTACCTGTGGAGAGGGTGGGGGACTTATCACCAATAACAAAGATTTTTATACCAATGCAGACCATTATTCCGATCATGGACATGATCATGTTGGAA
>CBDUON010000279.1:0-2333 GCA_965368835.1 uncultured Eudoraea sp.
AGAATGATCCCTAATTCGCCTATATATCGCATATTGGTCTCATCCCCAATCAAGTCAAAACCATGCTGCCCTATCAGGATTCCAATCAAAATGTAGGCAATAAGGGTTGGCTGCTTTATTTTTTTCAGGAAAAAACCGGAAAACACAACTGCCAAGCCCACAATACAAATTAAGGTGATAGAGGAATGGAAGGAAGAAAGGAGTATTAGGGCCATTTTAAATTTTCTGAATTTATACTGAAGATAGCTTGGATGTCTTTTTTAAAGTAATTCAATTCTATGTAACAGAATCAATTATCTGTCTTCTTCATAACGTCGTAATCTGTTCTGCACTCGCAATAATTCCTGTCTTAATTGCTCCTGCCGCTGTAATATATTCATAACAACATCAACTCCTTCTAAATTTACATGCAATTCACGATGGATCCTCAGGATCTTTTCTACCCGGTGAAGTGCGTCCTGATGTAAATGTTTGCTGCCTTTATAGACTGTCAATTCAATCAATCCAATCTCACCCATTTCTTCAAAGAAAGAAAGTTCGAGCCGGTATTGCTCACATAGTGTGCCAATGGGTATGAGGTCTTGTTCTTTCATAACTACCTTAATTTAGCGAGTTCCTCGAATAGTTGTTTCTCTTTGGCGCTAAGCTTGGACGGGATCTTTAGGTTATAAGTGATGTAAAGATCTCCGTACTGCCCTTCCTTTTTGTATACTGGGAAGCCTTTTCCTTTAAGTTTTACCTGAGTGCCGTTTGGTGTTTCGGGTTTTACTTTTAGTTTAGCCTTCCCATCGAAGGTGTCTACAGTGATCTCACCACCAAGAAGTGCTGTGTAGAGATCCAGGTCTACCGACATATAAAGATTATCTTCATCTCGTCTAAACTTAGTAGTATTTACAATGGAGAATTTAATATTAAGATCGCCTCTTGGCCCTCCATTAATACCTTCGGCCCCGTGCTTTTTAATTTTGATGACCTGACCATTCTTTACCCCCGCAGGGATGGTGAGCCGAATGTTCTTTCCATTAACGGTGAGCGTTCTCTTATGGGTATGGTACACATCCTCCAGGCTAAGCTCTAATTCGGCATTAAAATCCTGTCCCCTGAATTGCATGCTGCGGCCTCTGCTTCTTTGTCCACCTCCAAACATGGAACTGAAAAAGTCTGAAAAATCTTCCTCAGAACTACTTTGATAACCTCTTTCTTGTCTGGGGTTGTATTGCTGTTGTTGTTTGGCTTTTTCAAAGGCTTCTGCATGCTTCCAGTCCTTGCCGTATTCATCGTATTTCGCCCTGTTCTCAGGATGACTCAACACCTCATTGGCTTCATTAATCTCCTTGAATTTCTTTTCAGCCTCCTTATCCCCGGGATTTACATCTGGGTGATATTTTCGTGCCAGTTTACGATAAGCTTTTTTAATATCCTCCTTGGTGGCATTTTTTGAGATTCCAAGGATTTTATAATAATCTATAAAAGTCATGCTAATGATCTAATTAATGGAAGTGAGACTAGTTTATTGCAACGAATTAAAAATTAGGAAGTACCAAAATCTAAATTCTATAGTTTAGTTCTCCGGTGTGTATACCACCTTACAATGTTCACAAACCTGTCCTTCCACATGCGGGTGTAGTGCAATCCCCGCTAAATGTTTATTGGCATAGTCCTGGATCCATCCAATATTGGGATTAGCGGTTTTAACATCTGCATCGAAGTTTTTAGAAGCTTCATAAAACTTACCGCTGTATTCCTGTGTTCCCCAACAGTTGGGGCACATTCCTTCGGGTGTCTCTTTACTGTCTTTTTTATTCCCTTTTTTTAAAAATTCAAGTAATGACTGAGCTATGTTCATACGTGTATATTTTTTTCTTTTTGGCATCACTAAATATTCAATTATTTACAGCCATCACTATTAATAATTTGATTACCTGAAGGTCGGAATTTTAAGGACAACTTTCAAGTACAAATCCTTATAGTTTTAAAGATTTAAGAATAATTATAAAGTGTAGCCGGCTTTTTATTAGATTAAAAATTTGCAAGCTATTTATTGTCATATCATTCAATGATTTTTTGCCGTATGGGATAGGACTTGTACATTTGAAAGATGCAATTAGACCTGTTTTCTATCACGACTATTCTTGTATTTTTATCTGCCCTGTTCGGGTATATAAATGTCCGTTTTTTAAAACTTCCCAATACCATAGGTTTGATGGTTATCACCATCTTTTTCACCCTCTGCGTATTTGGTCTAAGCTATATAGATCCAACCTTATTGAATGCGGAACGCTATATTTTGTCTCAGATCGATTTTAAAACGGTCCTCTTAGATATTATGTTGA
>CBDUON010000280.1:0-2318 GCA_965368835.1 uncultured Eudoraea sp.
TTGTACAATGAGACCCCGCAGCATAGAGACAATTTTATAAAACTCGCCGGGGACGCTGCCTATGACAGTGTCCTTTTTCACCGTGTCATTGAGAATTTTATGATACAGGGAGGGGATCCTGACAGTAAAAAATCCCAACCCGGAGATACCCTGGGCGATGGCGACCTCCCCTACACAATTCCCGCTGAGTTTAATGATTCACTATTTCACAAAAAAGGAGTTTTGGCAGCAGCACGAACAGGGAATCCTGAACGGGCCTCGAGCAGTATGCAATTTTATATAGTACAGGGTAGAGTGCTTAATGACACCCTCTTGCTTGGAGCCGAAAATACGATCAATGAATGGCTGGCCGAACACTATTTTTTGCAAGAGCCCGCAAACAAATCATTTCTTGATGCCTTACAAAAGGCAGAAGATACCGAGAATTGGCAAGAGTATGGAATGCTCCGGGATAGTATCTCAGCATTGGCTAAATCCTATAAAAATTTTAAGCAGTATACCATCCCTGAATCCCATAGAAAAGTGTACAAATCCATTGGGGGTACTCCCTTTCTCGACCAGAACTATACCGTTTTTGGAGAGGTCATAAAGGGCTTGGAAGTGGTAGATTCTATTGCGAAAGTGCAAACAGACTCTTTGGACCGCCCCACCAGGGATGTCCGGATCCTATCGATCAGGCCGGTGGAATAGTTCAAAAATCGACCAAAGTATTCTTTTATAATGGCCGCTATACAGGTAGTTCTGCCGTTGGCGTAACTCTAAATTTTTTATAGATCGAGGGTTTTTAGAAATATTGAGATTGTCCCGATTTATGCGCCCTGTAAAAAATCGGACAGTCCTGTTTTTGGTACACTGTACTTTCCTGCTATTAAAATCTTTATGGCAGGCGAAGTTCTCTCCCATTTTGACTCGAAAAAATCTCATAATCATGAAAGCAACATTGAATTGTATTTTGATTGGTTCCTTATTATTTTTTGTGTCCGCTGCAGCTCAGCAACAACCGGAATATAAAAACCTCTTTATCCGAATATACAATGCTGAGGGCGCTAAAACTTCCAAAGGAAAGCTAGTAAACATCAGTGAAGAAGGCATTGTTTTAAAAAGAGGACAAAAAACTGTTTCCATTGCCCTTGCAGAAATTGCGAAAATAAAAACAAAAAGGGCTTTGGGTCATAATATGGGAATAGGAGCCATGCTGGGAGCAACAGCAGGTGCTATTATTGGGGCAAGTACCGGTTCTTCCATTGATAACTTTTTTGATGATGTTGGTTCTCCCGAAAAAACAAATTTTGATACAGCGGGAATGGCAACTTTTGGACTGTTAGGAGGGGCGATAGGTACAGCTACAGGGGCATTAACCGGAGTGTCTAAAAAGCCGATCACTTTTGATATTAATGGGCAAAAGAACGAGCTGTTAAAATTTCGGGAAGTAATGTTAAAGGTCTTTCATTAATTAGTTCAACTTTCATTACAGCGATAGAAAATCCATACCTATGAGTGTGGGTTTTCCTTCTATTGGCTATATTTAAGAGATTGAATCCTTATACAATGAATACAACCTATGATGCCATCGTCATTGGGTCCGGCATTTCTGGCGGTTGGGCCGCAAAAGTATTGTGTGAAAACGGCTTAAAAACCTGTGTTGTGGAACGGGGAAGAAATGTGGAGCACAAGAAAGATTATCCAACTGCTCATTTACAGCCATGGGAATTTCCTCATGGCGGTTTAATGCCCAGAGAATTCAGAAAAGAAAATCCCCTGATCTCCAAATCAGCAGGCTTTGGAGAAGACACGGCCCACTTTTTTATCAAGGACAAGGACCAGCCCTATGTGCAAAAAAAGCCATTCGATTGGATCCGTGGATTTCAGGTAGGTGGAAAATCCCTGACATGGGGCAGAGCTTGCCAGCGCTGGAGCCAATCCGAATTTGAATCCCCTTTTAAGTATAAATATGGAATTCAGTGGCCTGTAGACTATGAGGAAATGGCCCCCTGGTATCATATGGTGGAGGACTTTATTGGGGTATGCGGCAATAAAGACGGTTTAGAATCTATGCCAGATGGGGAGTTCTTACCCCCTTTTGAAATGAATTGTGTGGAACAACACATGAGCAAGACATTAAGTGACACCTATCCGGACCGCCACCTGGTGCATGGAAGATGGGCACACCTTACCGAACCTAAAGAACATCATTTGGCCCTGGGAAGGGGAAAATGCCAATCCAGAAATCTCTGTATGAGAGGATGTCCCTATGGTGCTTATTTTAGCAGCAATTCCAGTACAATCCCCTCGGCAGAACAAACCGGTAACCTCAGCAT
>CBDUON010000281.1:0-2298 GCA_965368835.1 uncultured Eudoraea sp.
CCGTCCTGATTAATAATGAAATAACTTCCATCCGTACTCCAGTTAGGAGCTTCAAAATGCTCATTTTCCTCTCGTATCAAACTTCTTTCATTTGTGGTAATATCGAAAGTCTCGAGTCTGGATATCATAGTGCCTTTTTGTGAATAGCCCCATGCAAAAGAGGAGAATAACAGAATATTTAGGAAGTATACTCTCATAGTATCGGCTATTTAGAAGTTTTGCTGATTGTATAAGAAGGAGTAAAAGTGCTAGGCATCTTTAAACCCTGCCGCTCTATGGCTGCCATCACAATATGGCTTATTTCCAGAGGCACCACAGCGACAAAAGGCCGTAGGCTTTGATTTGGTCTCCTTTGACCCGTTTGCTAATGTGATCTCTAATTCGCCGTGCACCATTAATGGTCCATTAGGCAATACTTCTACTTTCTTACTCATATGTTTATTCGATTTATTTTGTTCTTGGATTCCTTCCGCAAGTCTGTAAGATAATGCGCCGGAAGGACACAAATCTATTTGAGATTTAAGCGCGCTGGCTGAGGCATTCCCGGGAACGATCCAGGGTTTTTCTTTTGGTTTGTAAACATCAGGCAGCGTTTTTACACATACCTCAGAGTGAATGCACTTTTTGGGTTTCCATATAACAGTAATCCCGTCTGTGTTATACTCTTTACTGATCTCCTTTTCAGCCATGCTACTATTCTTTTTGCATTAATTGATCTATTTTTTTCTGAATTTTATCCGCTTCTGCGTATTTAGTGTCTCCTGCACTTCGGTTGACCTTTGAAAGATCGAAGGCCTCTTTCATAAGTGACTTATACTGGTCTTCTAATTTTTCTAAAGGTGATTTTTTCTTAAATAATCCAAACATAGCATTGTTTTTTTATTAATTAGTACCAATTGGAGGCGGACCTTCCGGAACAATTGCCTCATATTTTTCATTTCCTTTTCGTTCAATATATTCAGCCTTTACCTTCTCAACCAATTTAGGGTTTTCAAATAGATCTGTCATCGTCATACCCAGGGCTTTGGCAGCTTGTAGCATCCCTTTGTGACCAATGCTCATGCCGCCACAAGCTACAACTGCCCATGAGTGCCATGGGGTGTCTTTGGGGGCCACAGTTACTCCCAGGTTTATATTAGGTACATTCCAGCTCACATCGCCTACATCTGTTGATCCTCCGCCCGGATTTTCTTTGGTTGCTGCAAGTGGGGAAATACTGCTATCCATCCCTACCTGAGGCTTGCCAGTCTCTTCCTGTATCTTGCGACCAAACACCATTTCATCTTCTGTATAAGAAATGGGACCTAATAGCTCAAGATTTTTTTGCATGATCTCACCACCGGCACGGTTTACCAATACTTCATAGATGCCTGAGATCAATGATATTTTATAGTCAACATTTGCCTGAATAGCTGCACC
The DNA here is from genome assembly GCA_965368835.1 of uncultured Eudoraea sp. GTDB lineage: Bacteria > Bacteroidota > Bacteroidia > Flavobacteriales > Flavobacteriaceae > Muriicola. The sequence goes on from CBDUON010000281.1 coordinate 1,420, forward strand.
TTCTGCCATGGCCATGACTCTTTCATAAACGGGCATCATTCCGCTTCTTTTGGTATCTCTTACCCGTACCCAAAGTCTTGAATAATCTGGAACTACATTTACTACTTGTCCTCCGTCCTGTATGTGATAATGTATCCTAACAGTTGGTTTAATGTGCTCTCTGTAGTAGTTAATTCCCGTTGTATAGAGTTCCAGGGCATCTGAAGCACTCCGGCCATTCCAGGGATCGGCAGAAGCATGAGCCGCTTGCCCAAAAAATTCCACTTTAAAGTCTACCAGAGCCAGCGTACTCTGAACATCGGCTTCAGTGGTTGCACTGGGGTGCCAGCTTAGATTTACATCCACGTCATCCCAGAGTCCGGCTTTTACCATCCATATTTTTCCAAAGTACTTTTCTTCAGACGGCGTCCCAAAAAATTTGACAGTTCCCTTTAATTTACCCGCTTCTATTAACTCTTTTACGGCTATGGCTGCACCAAGGCTGGCAGTGCCAAATAAGTTATGGCCACATCCGTGTCCGGCAGCACCTTCATTCAATGGTGATTTTGTAGGCTGAGCTTTTTGTGATATTCCTGGTAAGGCATCATATTCTCCCAGCACACTGATAACTGGTTTGCCAGAACCATAGGTAGCAATGAATGCTGTGGGCATGCCTGCAACCCCTCTTTCTACGGTAAATCCATTAGCCTCAGCATAATCAGCAAGGATACGGGCAGAATCATCCTCTTCGAATGCCGTTTCTGCATGGGCCCAAATGGAATCACTGATCTGGATCAATTTAGATTGATGTTGTTCAATGGATGAAAGGACAGCCCTCTTGCTGGCGTTCATCTTCTGAGCGTTCACCGGGACAAACAGTAGTAGGGATCCAAGGAGTAG
>CBDUON010000282.1:0-2287 GCA_965368835.1 uncultured Eudoraea sp.
GCCCCTTCCCTCCTCGCAGCCGATTTTGGTAATCTTCAAAGAGATGTTGAGATGGTGAACCAGAGTGAGGCAGCATGGCACCATTTAGATATTATGGATGGTGTTTTTGTACCTAACATTTCTTATGGAATGCCCGTGGTTAAAACTATTTCAAAATTTGCCACCAAACCGCTGGACGCGCATTTAATGATCGTGGATCCGGATCGGTATATCCAAACCTTTGCAGATCTTGGCGTCTATATGCTTACTGTTCACTACGAGGCATGTACGCACCTACACAGAACCGTTCAGGCCATTAAGGCAGCAGGAATGAAAGCTGGCGTAGCTCTAAATCCTCATACTAATGTTGAGTTACTAAAAAATATTATAGGTGATCTGGACCTGGTGCTTATTATGAGTGTCAACCCCGGATTTGGAGGACAATCCTTTATTCCAAACACCTATGAAAAGATCAGGACCTTAAAGCAACTGATCAAGGAACACAAGTCCTCTGCCTTAATTGAAGTAGATGGTGGCGTAAGTATGGAAAATTCCGCTAAGCTAATTGAAGCCGGGGCAGATGTTTTGGTGGCAGGGAGTTACGTATTTAAGTCGAAGAACCCCACAGCAACCATCGCTGAATTAGCAAATGCTGTTACTTCCTAAAACATAGACAAGTAATATTTTAGTAGATCGGTTGTGGTTACCATCCCAACGATTTCCTCTCCATCTACTACCGGAAGGGCATGAAACTTTCTATTGGTCAGTAAGGAGGTTACCTCTCTTACCGTATTTTTTGGACTAATGGTTTCCGGGGTGCGAACCATAAGGTGTTTTATACTAAACATTTCGTAGATATCAGACTTTATTTCCCCTTCCTCACGATAAGCTCCATCAGCAAAGCTAATTCGAAGCAGATCATTCATACTGAGCATGCCTACGATCTTTTTGTGGTCTGTAACCGGCATATGCCTAATGTTGTGCTTTTTGAACAAATGCTCTGCTTTTTCCAAACCATCTTTGACATCAACAGAAATGATATGCTTGGTCATGATGGTTGTTATGGGTATATCTATTGAAATAGTCATGATGCGATTCTTTTAGTTTGATATCTTAAATATCCGATTCTTTATCCCCCGAAAGAATGATAAATGTCAGGTTTAGCAAAGCCATGTATTTTCCGGTATTTTATTAATTAATGCCTAGTTTTGTTATGAATTATTGCAAAAGCGGACTAAGAATTAAAAAATGATAAAGGAGTTAGATCTGATCATCGTTGGAGGCGGACCTATTGGGATAGCTTGCGGCCTGGAAGCTAAGAAAAAAGGGATAAGCTACCTCATACTAGAAAAGGGACCTATTGTAAATTCTCTCTTTAATTATCCTGTGAATATGCAATTCTTTTCATCTTCAGAAAAATTAGAAATAGATGAAATTCCCTTTATCAGCAAAGAGGCCAAACCCAAGCGAAATGAAGCACTTGAGTACTATCGAAGGATCGTGACCTCCAATAATTTAAATATTCATCTTTTTGAAAAAGTTACGTCCATTAAAAAGAAAGAAGATGTCTTTAAATTAGAAACAGAGAAGCAAGTATACAAAGCAAAGAATGTTATCATAGCCACCGGCTTTTACGATCTTCCAAATAAATTGAATGTTCCTGGCGAAAACCTGGATAAGGTTTCCCATTATTACAAGGATCCTCATTTTTTTGCCAGTCAGAAATTGGCAGTGATCGGAGCCAGCAATTCTGCAGTAGATGCTGCCCTGGAATGTTGGCGTAAAGGGGCTGATGTAAGTATGATCATCAGAGGACCAGAGGTTGGGCAACGTGTTAAATACTGGGTACGTCCCGATATTATAAACCGAATTAATGAAGGAAGTATCAAAGCCTATTACAATACAACGGTCTCTGAAATTCGGGAAAAGGAATTGATTCTTAACACCCCCAATGGAACACTGCAAATTGATAACGACTTTGTACTGGCACTTACCGGATACAAACCCAATTTCCATTTTCTGGAAGCTTTGGGAATTCACTTATCTGATGATAAAAAGCGCCTGCCTGAATACAATGAAGATACCATGGAAACCAATATTTCCGGTTTGTATCTGGCAGGGGTTATCTGTGGTGGAATGGAAACGCACAAATGGTTTATTGAGAATTCGCGTATCCATGCCAAGATCATTTTGGAGCACATCGTCAAAAAACGTTCGGTTCCGGCTTAGTAAAAGTGTTTTCAAACGCACATCAGGGATAAGCTCGCTGCGCTCGGTGTTCCCTCAATGCTCTGCAAAGGATTACCTC
>CBDUON010000283.1:0-2269 GCA_965368835.1 uncultured Eudoraea sp.
TCTACCCGCACATTGTATTGCCCGGGAGTGGTTTCTACCGAAAACTTACCGTCTACCCCTGAAATCCCACCGGTCACCATTTCCGGGCGGCGTACACTTTGTAATACCAGTGTAGCATACTCTAAAGGCTGACCTGTATCCTTATCGAAAACAGTACCAGATATAGTGATGGGTTCAGCACGCTGCCCTGAAGGTCTTTGCGCAAAGGACATTAAAAAAGCCATTAAAAATAATGGCATTACAATAAGCTTTCTCATTATTAGGACCTGTTTTTTTTCTTCTTCTTTTTTGATTTCACCTTTTTGCCGCCATTCTGCTGATACTCAATCAAAGCTTCATATTTGTCTTCTGGCAAACTTGCTTTGAATTCCTCATCTTGTTTGCGATTAATATTTTCAAAGGCTTCATGAGTTTTTTCCGGACTCAAATTGAGTATCTGCACCTCTATACGTTGTTGTACGTATTTGGTGAGTATTGCTGTGAGTACAGCTTGTTCAAAATCGTTAAGTGATAAAGCTTTTGTGATTTTTGGCATTTCCGCTGCTACTCTTTCATCAGCAGTCATAGGTTCTACCTTTTCTCTGGGTTCTTGAGACTGAGGGGCTAACCTTCTTCTGCCCGTAGCGCCATAGGTATTATTATATTGTGCCTGTAAAACAGGCACCATTCCAAAGAATAGAAGTAAGAAAGCGAAAGTTTTTATAATTGGTCTCATAATGGTACTTATTTCAAAAGTAAACTGTAGTAAAAGGCAGCGCGGTTAAATGTTTGTTAAAAGAAACTATCTCTTAAAACATTTCTGAAAATTTTAAGAAAATTTAAAAGAATCGAGGCAAAAGGGCTTTAGTCGCCCAGGAATTTTGCGATGTTTTCCGGAGGCCTTCCTATTACACCTTTTTGGTTGTTGAGTACTATGGGTCTTTCAATTAACTTGGGGTATTTACTCATGGCTTCCAGCACCATATCATCAGAAAGTTCTTTTCCCTTAAACTCAGATTTCCAAATAGCTTCCTGAGTCCTCACCAGGTCCATGGGTGAAATTCCAAGTTGATGAACAATCTCCTTCAGTTCCTGTTTGCTTGGAACCGTGTCCAGATAATTAACAATTTCAAAAGGTTGCCCACTGGCTTCCACAAGGGCAAGACCTTCTCTCGATTTTCGGCATCGGGGATTGTGATATATTTTGATCATACTTTAGTTTTCTTGTTGTTGGCCCATCATCATAAGATATGCTTTTAGAAAAAGATCGAGATCGCCATCCATAACGGCATCTACATTTCCGGTTTCTTCCCCTGTTCGCACATCCTTAACTAACTTATACGGATGCATTACATAATTCCGTATTTGAGAACCCCATTCTATTTTCATCTTGGAAGATTCAATTTCTGCCCTGGCTTCCAGTTTTTTGCGCAATTCTATCTCATACAACTGCGATTTCAGCATTTTCAATGCAGTGGCCCTGTTATCGTGTTGTGATCTTGAATCTGAACAGGATATTTGTATGCCGGAGGGTTTGTGAACCAATTGTACCTTGGTCTCTACCTTGTTTACATTCTGTCCGCCTGCACCACTAGAACGCGCAGTAGTGATCTCTATGTCGGCCGGATTCACATCTATCTCAATACTGTCATCAACCAGGGGATAGACATAGACGGAAGCAAAGGAGGTATGCCGCTTGGCATTACTGTCAAAGGGGGAGATACGCACAAGTCTGTGTACGCCATTTTCACCTTTTAACCATCCAAAGGCATATTCTCCATCTATTTCTAAGGTTACGGTCTTTATCCCTGCCACATCGCCTTCCTGATAGTTGAGCTCTTTTACCTTAAATCCATTTTTTTCGCTCCACATCAGATACATACGCATGAGCATGGCAGCCCAATCACAGCTCTCAGTACCTCCCGCTCCGGCAGTGATCTGAAGAACAGCCGGCATATCATCGCCTTCCTCAGAAAGCATGTTCTTAAATTCGAGTTTTTCGACCGCTGTTAGTGCTTTGTGATATTGGGTGTCTACTTCCTTTGGCGTTGCATCACCTTCTTTGTGAAACTCCAGCAGTACCTCCAGATCATTAGCCAATACCAACGCATCATTATAATCCCCCACCCATTTTTTCTTGGATTGAAGATGCCGCATTTTTTCCTGTGCTTCCTGAGGGTTGTCCCAAAAATCAGGTGCCAGGGTTTTTTCTTCTTCGTTTTCTATCTCAATTAACTTGGCATCTATGTCAAAGATACCTCCTTAACGCACCAAGGCGCTCTATAAGATC
>CBDUON010000284.1:0-2265 GCA_965368835.1 uncultured Eudoraea sp.
GCCCGTTTTGCCAAACATACTGTGTTAACCATGGGCTCCATGAACTTTGTGGAAAGAGAGTTAGTGGGCCAAAAACCTGATATTCTTTTGGCTGGTGTTAATCGTTCACAATTGGGTCTATACAAATACAATGAGCGACTTTTGGCAGTAACCAATTATCCAAGATTTATTATCCCTACGCATTGGGATAATTTTCGTTTGCCATATCGATTTTCACAACAAAGCGCGGTAGATCAAAAACTGGTCCCTTTTCGGGAAGATGTTAAAAGGCTTTCCCCAAAATCAAAAGTGATATTTCCAGTACATTTGGGAACCATTACTATTGAATAGAAACTAGACATACAATCCATTAAAATAAAGATGAGAAAAACTACATTGAATACTCCAATAGCATTATTTATAACCGCTTTTTTTATACTCACAAATAGCTTAGCACAAACCTATGCGAAAAATGGGATGGTCGTTTCCGATAACAAAATTGCTTCCGAGGTAGGCACCGCTATCTTACAAAAAGGTGGGAATGCCATCGATGCTGCTGTTGCCACCGCGTTTGCCCTGGCAGTAGTTCATCCGCAGGCAGGTAATATTGGAGGTGGTGGCTTTATAGTCTATATGAATGCTACTGGCGCTGTTACTACTATCGACTTTAGAGAAAAAGCACCCTTGCGTGCAACTTCAGATATGTTCCTTGATAAAAACGGGAATCTTATTGAAGGTAGTAATCACCAGGGATTAAAATCGGTAGGTGTGCCGGGCACGGTAGCCGGACTTTTTTTGGCACATAAAAAATACGGCAATCTGCCATGGAAAGCACTGGTGCAGCCTTCCGTAGATCTGGCAGAAAATGGATGTATCCTTTCCTGGACCCTTGCCTCCCATTCAAAACGAATGCAAGACAGCACTTCTCCGGCATTTATGCAGGACTACTTTAAAAATCCAAACGGTGTTCTGGTAGAATTTGGTGAGCGCTGGAAGCAGCCTGCACTGGGAAAAACACTAGAACTGATCCGTGATAAGGGAGAAGATGGTTTTTATAAAGGCAAGGTGGCCAGAGAGATCGAAAAATACATGAAAGCCAATGGTGGGATTATTACTCGCAAAGACCTGAAAAAATATACAGCCATTGAGCGTGCCCCCGTAAAAGGCAGCTATAAAGAGTATGAAATTTATTCCATGCCCCCGCCTAGTTCCGGAGGTGTTGCACTTATTGAAATGATGAACATCATGGAAGTGGCCAACTTAGATTCTGTTCCGTTTAATTCTACGGCCTATGTGCATCTTGTTGCAGAGACCATGAGAAGGGCTTTTGCGGACAGAGCTGAGTTTCTTGGTGATCCCGATTTCAATCCCAAAATGCCTGTTGCCAAATTAACTTCCAAAGAATTCGCCAAAATGAGGTATCACAATATTGATTTTGAAAAAGCTTCTGTAAGTGATTCAACCAAATTTGGCCAAATCTACGATGGCACTAACACTACTCATCTTTCTGTCATTGATAAAAATGGCAGTGCGGTATCTATGACCTATACCCTTGAACATTCATATGGTTCTAAACTAGGCTCTCCAAGTCTTGGCTTTATCTTTAATAATGAAATGGGCGATTTTAATCCGCAACCTGGTTATACAGACAGCGGCTGGCTAATAGGAACAGATCCGAATATAATTAAACCAGAAAAAAGGATGCTTTCTAGTATGACTCCCACCATTGTTTCAAAAGGAGGTAAACCGTACCTGGTCATCGGCAGTCCGGGAGGCAGAACAATCATTAATACTGTTTTTCAAGCTGTTCTGAATGTACTGGAATACGAAATGCCCGTAGACAAAGCCATTGAAGCTATGAAAATACACCATCAGTGGCTGCCAGACAGGTTAATTTTTGAAACTCATTTACTGTCCCCGGATACTCAAAAAGCTTTGGAGGAAATGGGGCATACAATGTACGGTACCAGAAACCTGGGCCGGTTAATGGGTATCCTCAATTCTATGGATCAGGGTGTTTATATAGGGGCTTCCGATTCCTCCAGCCCGGATGGGGCTGCCATTGGCTATTAAACATTTCCTTGTAAGTTGCTTGCAGGATTTTTTTGTAATTTCATAACAAAGCCATGTGATCTTGGAAAAAAGATGTTTAGAATGTAACGAGGTCATCAAAGGACGGATAGATAAAAAATTCTGTTCGGACTACTGCCGCAATGCCTATAACAATAAGCTGAATAAAGACAGTAAGAATCTGGTGCGTAACATCAATAACCGCCTCAGGAAGAA
>CBDUON010000285.1:0-2263 GCA_965368835.1 uncultured Eudoraea sp.
ATGCATACAATTTACTTCCTTAACAACTCTTTAAGAATTGCAAGAAGTGATTTTGGTATATTTAACGAACAAACCTAGAACTAACTAAGATTATGAAAAAAGGACTACTCTCCCTGATGCTTTTGGCATCCATTTCTCTCTTCTCTCAAGAATTTAAAATGGACCTGGTTCAGGACCTGAAACCCCGTAATATTGGCCCTGGTGGCATGAGCGGAAGGGTAACTGCCATTGACGTGGTGCATGCCGAACCAGATTTAATGTATGTTGGGACTGCATCGGGCGGCCTCTGGAAATCGTCTTCAGGTGGTATCACCTGGAAACCAGTCTTTGACAAGGAGTTAACTGCATCTATTGGCGCCGTTGCCATACAACAGAGTAATCCTTCTGTTATCTGGGTTGGCACAGGAGAAGGAAATCCCAGAAACAGCCTTAATGGCGGCTATGGCGTCTATAAGTCGATCGATGGCGGCAAGAATTGGATGGCCATGGGGCTCGAAAAAACAAGGCATATCCACAGGATCCTAATTGACCCAACTGATCCAAATACAGTTTACGTAGGAGCTATAGGTTCTCCATGGGGTGAGCATCCGGAACGTGGGGTTTTTAAAACCACGGACGGGGGTAAATCATGGTCAAAAGTGCTTTTTGTGAATAACAGGACCGGTGTGGCCGATCTTATAATGGACCCAACCAATCCCAATAAGATGTTCGCAGCTATGTGGGAACACAAAAGAGATCCCTGGTTTTTTAATTCAGGGGGTCCCGGGAGCGGACTTTATATGACCCATGACGGAGGGGCCAATTGGAAAAAGATCAGCGAAGAAGATGGTTTTCCTAAAGGTGATCTTGGCAGGATAGGCGTGGCTGTGGCCCGCAGCAAACCCTCAGTAGTATACGCATTGGTTGAAGCCAAGAAGAACGCCTTGTACAAATCTGAAGATGGAGGTTTTAAATGGAAAAAGATCAATGACAAAAGCGATATAGGCAACAGGCCTTTCTACTATTCTGAGATTTATGTAGATCCTCAGAATGAGAACAGGGTTTATTCGGTATTTACTTATATAAATGTTTCCGAAGATGGGGGTAAGAATTTTACCGAATTGATGCCGGCATATGGTGTAGCAAACGGAGTTCACCCAGATCATCACGCCTGGTGGATCCACCCCGAAGACGGACATTTTATGATCGATGGAAATGACGGAGGTTTGAATATAACAAGAGACAGAGGAGAAAGCTGGCGATTTATTGGCAACCTCCCTGTTGGGCAATTTTATCACATAAGTACCGACAATGAATTTCCATATAATGTTTATGGGGGTATGCAGGATAATGGCTCCTGGCGAGGTCCGGCCTATGTTTGGAAAGATCAGGGGATACGCAATAGCTATTGGCAGGAGATAGCCTTTGGGGATGGCTTTGATGTAGTACCGGACAAAGACGATTCGCGTTTTGGATATGCGATGAGTCAACAGGGATTTGTTAGCAGGTATGACCATATTACCGGGAATAACTACTCAGTAAGACCAACACCTCCAGATGCAACAACTGAATTGAGGTTTAACTGGAACGCGGGAATAGGACAAGATCCTTTTGATAATAGCACGGTGTATTTTGGAAGTCAGTTTGTGCATAAAAGCACTAATAAAGGGCTCACATGGGAAGTGATCTCAGCAGACCTCACCACCAATGACCCGGAAAAACTAAAACAAAGTGAAAGTGGAGGTCTAACTATGGATGCCACCGGTGCTGAAAACCATTGTACCATACTGGTCATTGAACCCTCACCTATAGAAAAGGATATGCTTTGGGTAGGAACAGATGACGGCAGGGTACATTTCACTCGGAATGGAGGGGCTAACTGGACAGAAGTTACTCAAAACATAAAAGGACTTCCCAAGGGAAGCTGGATCCCACAGATAAAAGCATCTACAAGGAACCGTGGCGAAGCGTTGTTAATTGCAAACGATTACAGAAGGTTTAACTACACCCCTTATGCATACAGAACAAGGGATTACGGTAAGACATGGGAAAGGATAGTAGATCAGACAGACGTACAAAGTTATACGCTTTCTATCATTGAAGATCCGGAAAACCCCAACCTCTTATTCCTTGGCACCGATGATGGACTTTATGTTTCCTTTGATACTGCAAAAAAATGGCAGAAATGGACAGAAGGGTTCCCAACGGTCTCCACAAAAGATTTAACCATACACCCAAGGGAACACGATTTGGTGATTGGAACATTTGGACGCGCCGCCTGGGT
>CBDUON010000286.1:0-2259 GCA_965368835.1 uncultured Eudoraea sp.
TTCTTCTTTAAAAGGTCGCGTATATCGGCCAGAAGTTCTTCTTGAGAAGGTCCTGCTGGTGCCGGTGGTGGTGGTGGAGTTTTTGTTTTGTTGTATGCCTTTACGATCATAAACAAGACAAAACCTACAATGATAAGATTCACAATGGTGTTGATCCATGCCCCATAACGAATGGCATTTTCAGCAACTGCCCCGGCTTCTCCTGCAACTCCGGAAGCTTCGGTTAACACGTACTTTAAATTTGCAAAATCTACTCCACCTGCAAATTCCCCTACAACGGGCATAACGATGTCGTTTACAAATCCGTTTACCACAAGCCCAACGGCTCCGGCTAAAATAACTGCGACGGCAAATTCAATTACATTGCCTGTCATGATAAAATTCTTAAAATCTTTTAGCATTAGTTCTACTAGTTTAAATGATTAATAAAATATTTAGTTAATAAATGGTATTCATAATAGTGCTGGTTTTTTAGAACGCATAGCTCAGGCCTGCGGTCCAAAAGGTTTGAAGTTTATTATCTACCGTAGCAAAAGTGTCTGTGGTATTCCCCAGCGTATTTACGGAATAGTTTAAAGCTTCCTGCTTGTTGTTCCTCAAGCCAAAATCGAATCCAACCCCTATCATCTTCCACAAGGTGTAGGAGAATGAGTTGGTCCATGTCCAGTTGCTGAGATCTCCGCTTTCATAACTTTGAAATAAAGAGAGGTTGCTTTTTAAATTAACCGCCCCAATACTTCTGGTGTAATCTGCAACTATTTTTGCTCCCAGGGAAGAATTAAAAATGTTGTCTTCCTTACTAAATACAAAGTTGTAGTTTAATGGGTGGATCACCACTACAAGATCATCGCATGGAGTCCATGTACCCCCAACCCCAATATCTAAATATCCCGGATCGTTAAAATTGTTCAGGATTGTTGTTCTGTACTCACCAAGGGTAGAGATGGCGAATTTCTCGCTTATTTTTCTACCGTATAGGGAGGTAATATTAAAGACGTCGGTAGCTTCTCTGAAACCATCATCATCTGTAGGATCATCTTCGTCATCTAACTTTACCCATTTTAGATTGATATTGGCTGAATTGCGCCAGAAGAACTTATCTTCCTTTAAATTGGCAAAAGCATTTACAGTAATTCCAATATTCCCGGCCGAGTTATTCGGAAATCCTTGGGAGTACCAGTTATTAAAACTCGACAAGTTTACCCCAATGGTTCCAAAGGCACCTTTTTTCCATCCCGGAAGGGCATTGATCTGTCCTTGAATAGCATCTACCCGTCCCTGAATGGCGTTAATAGAGTCCTTTTTTAGTGCCTGTGTGGCTTTTAATTCCTCGGCTGTCTGGGCATACGTGAACGCACCTCCCAGGACAAACAGCGCTAACAATACTAATTTTTTCATCGTTTTTGTTTTAAAATTTATTTTGAATTGTTTTTAATTTCTAAGACTTATTCTCAATAGCGGCGCCAATAGCATTTTTCTTTACTGAGGCGATCCCATTTTCCATTCCGGCTTCATTGCTATACATCTCACTGGTACCAATGATTTGTCCGTTAGCTGCCTTTAAAGTAAAATAAGGGCTGCCATCTTTGGCTGTTTTACGGTCAAACCTTTTATCATCTTTGGCATTTTTTTGTACCGAGCTGATGCCATTTTTGCAACCCGACATGGATTTGTAAGATTGGCTGCTTAAGATGACCTGTCCGTTCGATGCTTTCAGATCGAACTTACAAAGTCCAGATTTCGTTTTTTTAATTTCAAATTTTCCCATTTTAATTTCAATTATTAATTATACAAATTGTTGATTATAGTTGATCACAGCGAGGGTCATGGCCTGTGCCAGCTGCTCGCTATTTCTTCCTATTTTATTTCCACTTTATTTTGAACAAGATCCTTTATAGGGATCACTAATCTGGCGGTTTTGGTTTTTACCGTTACCGAGATGCCGTCTATAGCCTCTATGACACCTTCTATTTTCTTTGTTTTGATAGCATCGCCTACGGCATATGTCTTACGGGCGTAGAAGGTGGTAAGCAGGTCTGCCACCACTTCTCTTGATCCCAGACCTAAACCAATGGCAAAGGCCAGGAGAAAGGCCCCTATGATCATAGTAATATTGCTGGTGATGATCTCCGTATCTATCCCGGCCTGATTCAGCGCGGTTATCAGTACAAAAATGATGATCATATAGTACACTATGCCACTAACTATTTTGGAACCGCTCATGCCCATGGATTCGAAAATTCCCTGCAGGGCTTTCCG
>CBDUON010000287.1:0-2255 GCA_965368835.1 uncultured Eudoraea sp.
GTCCAATCATGGAAGGTCGTTTTATGGTTACCGGTATTCCCGACAAAGAATTAGGCGAAAAACTAGTACTAATAGTAGAAGGCAAGGTCAATAAAACTTCAATAAGTGCGGATATTGAAAGTTTAACTACTCTTGGGAAATTAGAAAAGCCTAAAGAGATCTATGAACTCAATAATTTCCTAAGCTCAGAAAGCGGAAAACTACTCCGAAAAGATATTAAAGCAGCTGTATTAGCTCACTCTGAATAGCTTTGCAGGGTCTCAAATGCCTTTTCTTTAAGATAATTTGCATCTGTTTCAGGAAGGCCCGCAGTGTAATTGTTTTGTCGGGGGTCTTTCTTATAAATAGCAGCATAAAACATGGCAGATGCCAAAAAAGTGCCTTCCAAACTTGGGTGGATCCCATCGGGGTCATACAAAGAAATTACATTTTCAGGATCGTTGAGAATCTCCTGGAAAGCAAGACCTACCGGTACAATGGTTCCTGATATCAGGGGTGCGGTATTTTCATAGGTGGACTTAATAGCCGACAGCATTCCCGGCTGTGCCTCATAGGCCCATGTCATAAAAAGGAATATTTGGGTCTTGGAACTTGAGATCTTAAAGCGCAGAGCCTGCATACCTACAGTTGCATCCATCGGATTGTTTGCCGCCTCTGAGCTATTCTCCTGGAAAACTATGATATCCCAGTCTCTTTCATCTATTTTAGCAAGGGTATTTGCATTTTCAGAATGCTGTTGTATGGTATATCCATCCATGGTCATCTTCTCTACCACAGTGGAATAAGGAAGGTCTGTCTCATTTAAAAATCCCTGTAGATGAAAAGAAACACCGTTGTTATAATTCGTATGGCTGTTCCCAATAAAAAGGACTTGAGCAGGTTGAAAAACCGGATTTATATTCTCGTCGACTTTGGGGTCTGTCTCAGAGGATTGTGAACATCCCAAAGAAAGAAAAAGGGTGCTAAATAAAAGAATAAAAGATCTCTTCATACTGAAAGATACAGAATTTTAGATTCAGCCTAAAAAGATGTATTTTCAACCTATGCTTAGAGAGTAAATAACATTAGATATTTGCTTTGTAATAACAAGAATTAAACAACTTCTTTAATGAGATATTTTCTGTACATATGCCTGCTTTTATTACCAAGTATTACAACCTCTCAACATATCCTTCCTGAGAAGGAACGGGCGCTGGTTGTGGATGAGATCCTTGCAGAACGTTTTGATCTTCTCTTACCTCAATTAATGGATGCTGCGGGCATTGATATGTGGATCGTCATTTCCAGAGAATACAATGAGGATCCTGTGCTTAGGACCATGTTACCGGCTACCTGGCTTAATGCAAGGCGGAGGACCATTTTACTCTTTTATAGGGATAAAGCGAAAAACACCATTGAAAAACTGGCTGTTGCCCGGTATAATGTGGGAAAAAACATAGAATCTGCCTGGGATAAAGAAAAAGAACCAGACCAGTGGAAGCGCCTTATAGAGCTCATTGAAATGCGCGATCCGGTCAACATAGGCCTCAATTATTCCACAGACCACAATATTGCAGATGGTTTAGATAAGACAGACCATGATGAATTTATGCGGTATTTGCCTGCTAAATACCAAAAAAGAGTTGGTAGTGCCGAGCAATTGGCCGTCCGTTGGATAGAGACGCGTACAGAACGTGAAATGGTGATTTACAACCAGTTGGTAAGCATTACGCATAACATTATTAAAGAAGCATTTTCTGAAGCGGTGATCACACCCGGTATTACAACCACTTCTGACGTAGAATGGTGGATGCGCCAAAAAGTGACCGATCTGGGGTTGGAGACCTGGTTTCACCCTACAGTAGATATTCAAAGAACTAAGGAAACCCTCGTTAGCCATCTATATTCATTTTCCGGACGCCCGGAGGACATGGTCATCTTACCGGGTGATCTTTTGCATTGCGATTTTGGGATTACCTATTTAAGGCTGAATACAGATTGTCAGGAATTGGCATACGTGCTTCGTCCAAAAGAGACCAGTGCCCCAAAATTCCTTGTAGAAGCCTTAAAAAAGGGAAACAGGGTGCAGGACTTTTTAACCAACAATATGAAAAAAGGCCTTACGGGAAACCAAATACTTTCAAAAGCACTGGCCGAAGCTAAGGCAAATGGCTTGCGTCCTTCAATTTACACGCACCCCTTAGGACTGTACGGACATTCTGCAGGGACAACCATAGGAATGTGGGATGCTCAGGGAGGCGTAATGAAAGATGATG
>CBDUON010000288.1:0-2226 GCA_965368835.1 uncultured Eudoraea sp.
TTCATATCCGCATAGCGCGGATCCTGAATATAATCTTGTTTCTGCATCTTGATGACCTCAATACTTAAAAATCCAAACTCGCTCACCACCTTGCCATAAAATCGATAGATCCCCCTTCCCCTGAAAAAATACTGGGCTGCAACCGGGGGAAACAAGACCGTATCAAAGACCTCCCCATGCTGGTCTACCAGGGTAGCAAAGTTCATGCGTTTACCATTATGGGTCTTGGTATTCTTTACAGTGACCAAATATCCGTACAGATCTATATGCCGATTAAGGTAGTCCGGAAGATCCTTGCTTCCATGGGTATTCTTAAGAGGTTCTTTTAACAAACAGAAGGGGCTGCAGAGGCAAAAGCCCAACAATTCTAATTGGGTAAAGGCCATTTCCAGATCCGTAGTATGCAGCCGGGGGATCTCAAAATCCTGATGGGCCGGTGGAAACAGTTTTGGGTGATCTATGGCATTTCCCTTGGAAAGGAACAAATGTGCCTCCCATAAAAGTTCGTGTTTGTTGATCCGGGTAAATCGAAAGGCATTGATGCGAATCAAAATACTGAGCTGTTCAATAGAGATCAATACCCTATCCAAAAAATCTTCCAGGGAAATAAACACTCCATGAGCCTGGCGCTCCTTTAAGATTCGATCCATAACACGTCCCTCCAACTCCTTCAGATACATAAACCCCAGGTAGATCTCCTTCTCATAGATACAATTCACGGCCATGCTTTTATTGATACAGGGCGCATGAACAGTAGCCCCCAACATACGGGCCTCATGCACATAGAATTCCGAACGGTAGAATCCGCCCCCATTATTGAGCACCGCCACCAAATACTCTAACGGGTAATAGGCCCTTAAAAAAAGACTTTGATAACTCTCCACCGCATAGGAGGCAGAGTGCCCCTTGGCAAAGGCATAGCCGGCAAAGCTGGCCACCTGATGCCAGATCTCATCGATCAGGGAATCTTTATACCCCTTCTTACGGCAATTATCCACAAACTTATCTTTTACCTTTTGGAACTCTTCGCGCGACCGGTACTTGCCGCTCATTCCCCTGCGAAGCACATCGGCCTCTCCCAGGGTAAGTCCGGCAAAATAATGGGCCACTTTAATGACATCCTCCTGGTAGACCATCACTCCATAGGTTTCCGGCATAATATCTAGCATTACCGGGTGCCCCTTCTCTTCTGCCCTTCCCGGGTTCCGGTGCCGCAGGATGTACTCGCGCATCATTCCACTCTGAGCCACCCCCGGCCGTATGATGGAACTGGCGGCCACCAATCCCAGATAGGTATCTACCTCCAGCTTTTTTAGCAACATCCTCATGGCAGGCGACTCCACATAAAAGCAGCCCATACACTGAGCAGATTTTATCATATTGTTGATATGGGGGTCTTCCTTGAATTTTTTAATGTCATGGATATCGATGGTGGCGTACTCTTCCGGTTGATTCAGAGCCAGGATCTGAATGGCTTCCTTGATCTTAGCCAGGCCCCGTTGCCCTAGTATATCAAATTTGTACAACCCCACATCCTCAGCGATCACCATATCGAACTGGGTGGTGGGAAAGCCCTTGGGCGGCATATGGGTGGCAGAAAAATAGTGTAGCGGTTTTTCACTGATCAGAATACCCCCGGCATGGATGCTAAGGTAGTTGGGCATGTCCTTTATCAGATTTCCGTACTTCAGGACCAAAAGCGACACCTCATCCAATTCTGAAGGCTTGTAATGCCCCTCGCATAAAAAATCGATCTCTGCCTTGGGAAGGCCAAACACTTTTCCGAGTTCCCGGATCACCCCTCTCGACTTAAAAGTGACATAGGTTCCTAAAAGAGAGACATGCTGAAAACGGTCAAAGATATATTGGGTGATCTCCCCCCTGTCCTTCCAGGAAAAATCAATGTCGAAGTCGGGCGGGTTGGTCCGGTACAAATTAATAAACCGCTCAAAATACAGATCGAGTTCTATAGGGTCCACATCCGTGATTCGCAGCAAATAGGCCACAATACTATTGGCTCCACTCCCCCGGCCCACATAGTAAAAATTGCGTTTTCTGGCTTCGGAGACAATGTCCCAGTTGATCAGAAAATAGGAGACAAATTCCTTTTCCTTAATGAGCTGTAATTCTTTGGTAAGTCGTTCCCGAATACGCTTATCCACCTCCGGGTATCGGTAGGGTAAGCCCTTGTGGCACAATTCTTCCAACAGTTTTTCATCGGCTTCT
>CBDUON010000289.1:0-2225 GCA_965368835.1 uncultured Eudoraea sp.
TTCGAAACAGCTTATTCCAAATATCAGGCAGGGCATCCGCCAAATGACAGAGTAGTAATGATGGGGAACTTTTCTTCCGGGATATCACCAGAAGGAGAGAATCGTTGGGTACTGGCCGGGTATAAAGATTTTAAGGCCGCCATTGGAGGTTCTGATGCCACTTTAACGCCGGCAGAAATCAAAGCACGTGATGCCAGCTGGAAGATCTTTCAGGAAAACAATGGAGGCGTGCGAATGGTACGCTCCGGACTTCGGGTGCGTTTGGGACAATGGTAAAGATCAATTTGATGCTAAAAAAACCTCCAAAATGGAGGTTTTTATTATTTATTAAGGGTTGTATATGATTAATAAATGGCTCTATCCACCTTGTTGTTAATAGCTGGGATAGTCTTTAAATATTCAAAGATGGCCCCGGCCTCTTCATCTGTGAGTTGGGTGTAGGGGACCATGGGGTAGGTGAGCGCCACTTCTCCTTCTTTTTGACCATATTTTACGGCTTTGATAAATTGTTCCTTGGTCCAGTTACCGATACCTGTTTCTTTATCTGGTGTTAGGTTTGCAGTAGGCTTTACCCTTCCTTCATAATCGAGTGTTTGGTTGCCACCGGCAAAATATCCTTCACTTAGCTCGGGCTGCAGAAAATTGTTGGACTTAAAGTCGGCCGAATGGCATGAAAAACAATCCAGATTATGAGCCAGGTATTTCCCTGTCGCAATCACATCCGTGCTATCTGGCATAGGAATAACTTCGGTTGGCATTGGGAAGGGTTTCCATGCCAGACGGGTGAGCATCTTGGTTAAAAATGAAGGTTCTGAGGGAGTGTCTGGAGTAGCGTTGGGGGCTACCATACGATCATCGGAGTGTAAGAAAGAGATAATGGCATTAAGGTCCTCATCTGCCATAACAGGGAGTTTTGCCATATAAGGCGGACTGTATTGCCCGTTTCTTTTTATCCCTGTACGAAGAAGGTAGAGCAGTTCTGCATCTGTCCATTCTCCAATACCATACTCTTTGTCTTGTGTTATATTCTGTGAATAGATGGTTCCGAATTCCTTAGGGGCATCTAGCATTTGGGTGCCGGTTAGTTTCCCCGTAGCTTTGTTCATGTGGCAATTGGCACAGAGCATAGATGCCAGTTTCTTGCCGCGAGCTACGGTTTCTGGGGTGGCTACTGCTGTGTATTCTATTTTTTCTACTTCATAGGAGGGAATATCACTGGCACCTATGTATAGTCCAACGACCAATAAAACGAGGATTAAAATTCCCATAACAATGCCGAAATATTTTAATATTTTTTTCATACTGCTAGTGGTTAAAGTTGCACTTAAAATTAATTTTTTTTGAAATAAAAATCAATAGAACAATTCTTAGTTTTTAGATGGTTTTTACTCGTAATCCCAATTAGTACCATCACTCAGTTTCAACTTTTGTGATATCTCCTTTTTGTAAACGGATCTTCATTATTCACGCCCGGTTTGTTTTTGATCTACCCTTAATGTAGGATAGGAGATGCCCAACTGCTCCAGATAGCTGTCGTATTTCTTTTCGTTGTAATAGAAAGGGGCTAGTTTGGGCTTATAGGTCTCCATGATCTCCTTGTTGAGGTAGGTAGCCGGAGTATCTGTATCCGACACCATAGGCACATATTTTATTTTGGAGGCTTGTTCTGTCTTAAAATAGTCCCAGGACTGCTGTACAAGCTCCGGTTTTAAGAGCAGGTCTAGTAAGGTCATAGCTTCTACCTTGGCGCCTGCTACCACCCCTTTATGGGCAATAGGCGTGGCCATGGCAATGGCATTAGACCAGTGATGGCCTTGTAGCCCCGGAATATTGCTGGGATAGCGCAAGGTAATGGTAGGCACCTTCCATGAGATATCACCTATATCGTCAGAACCACCACTTACAGGTTCTATGACCGGTAATCCTATGGTATCTAGTTTTACCGCCAGTCCTGTGGTATCTCTTGGAGAATTTACTTCCCGCTGTACCGCTAAGGCAAGTGCCTGATCTGCTTCACTCCAGGTGGGGAGCCCCACCCTGGTTATGTTTTGATACATGGCTTCTGCCATAGGTTTATTAAAATGTCTTGGCCATGCAGTGCCCAATATTTTGCTCGTCATGGTGGTGCGCGTCATCAGCGCTGCACCTTTGGCCATGTCATTGGCGCGTTCATACACTTCCATAATTTTTGGATATGTAATCTCCCTGAAATAATACCAGATAGA
>CBDUON010000290.1:0-2215 GCA_965368835.1 uncultured Eudoraea sp.
AATGGCGGGAATGCTTATTATAAAATATAGGATAAGGCTAAGTTGAAAATTTACGATAGCCTTGCCGTGTTCGTCCATGCCTTCTACCCTGTCTTTGGAGGAAAGCCAGATAATAATAGGTGTGATGAGCCCACCAAACCCGATAAAATAAGATAAAAGTTGCGTTAAATGGGTGATAACAAGCAGTTGCCTGTCTACTCGTAAAGCTGATTGATTGATGACTTCCATGATTAATAAGTTTTAATGATTACTTATTGGTAGCTAAATCATGTAAAATGTTACAAAAATTAGAGGATTCTAAAACAATTTTACGAATTATTTTTTCTCTAGTTTTTTAAGTCGGGCCTGCTGTTTTACTATCCCTGCCTCCAGTTTGGCGATCTTTGAATTCAGATTTTCGATGTCTTTTGGAGAAAGTTTTCCCTTGGCACCATCTTTTTCCAGCTTTTCTTTAAATTTAACGATACGATTCTCATCTCTGTCTATGGACTTTTTTGTATCACGTATATCATCTTTTAATCGTTTCGCTTTTTTAGCTTCTTTTTCGGCCTTTTTTTGCGCTTTTTCTGCTTTTTCGGCCTCTTTTTGCGCTTTTTCAACCTTTTCCTGAACTTCTTTCATTTGCTGAAGTTGTTCTTCTGTCATAACCGGACTTGGACTCTCCTGGGTATAACCCTTTGTGATCCCTATAAAACAAATAAAGATCAGCATAATAACAAGTTGTTTCATCATCGTTAGTTTATTCATTTTGTTATCTATTTAATGTACGAAATTAACGCATCAAATGTACTCCAAAAGTGAATCCGGTAATGAAAATAATTGAAATTTTTAAAGTACAATTGAATCGGTACCTTTTCAGTATTTTTACCAAAATTTAGCTGATGATACCTCAGGATACCATTACTGCCTTAGCCACCCCATCCGGGGCAGGTGCTATTGCCGTAATTCGGGTCTCAGGAATAAAAGCCATTCCCATTTGCTCTTCCATTTTTCAAGCTGTTAGTGGGAAAAAACTCTCTTCGGTTAAAAGTCATACTGTACACCTGGGTTTGCTGAAAGATGGGCAAAGAACGCTGGATCAGGTTTTGGCTACCGTATTTAAGGATCCTCAGTCATACACTGGGGAGGACGTCGTGGAATTTTCATGTCACGGGTCCATGTATATTCAACAAGAGATCTTGCAACTCCTGCTGCGTTCCGGCTGCAGAATGGCCAATGCAGGTGAATTTACAATGCGCGCATTCCTTAACGGTAAAATGGATCTGAGTCAGGCCGAAGCTGTAGCCGACCTTATATCCTCTGAAAATGCAGCTTCCCACCAAATTGCGATACAACAGATGCGCGGAGGCTTTAGTACTGAGATCGCAAAGTTGCGGGAGGAACTGCTAAATTTTGCTTCTTTAATAGAGCTGGAGCTCGACTTTGCGGAGGAGGATGTTGAATTTGCAGATAAGGCACAATTCAGGGCATTATTAGAGAAGATTCAGCAAGTTCTAAAGCATTTAATTGATTCATTTGCTCTTGGAAATGTCATTAAAAATGGGATTCCCATTGCCATTGTTGGAGAACCCAATGTGGGTAAGTCTACCTTATTAAATGCACTGCTCAATGAAGAAAGGGCCATAGTAAGCCATATTGCCGGGACGACGAGGGATACCATTGAGGATGAGATCGTTATTGAGGGTATTGGCTTTCGGTTTATTGACACTGCAGGGATCAGAGAAACAAAGGATGAGATAGAGACTATTGGAATACAGAAGACCTTTGAGAAAATAATGAATGCCAAGGTGGTGGTCTATTTAGCAGATGCCACCTCCTTGATCAATAATGATAAGCGCAGTCTTGCTATAGAAAAAAAAGTTGAAGAACTAAAACAAAAGCATAAGGATAAAACTGTACTCCTCTTGATCAATAAGTCGGATACCCTTAATCCGGCCGACACAATAAAACTCAAAAAATCTCATCCCTCTGCCCTCTTCCTTTCTGCCAAAACAAAAGAAGGGGTAGAAACATTTACATCTGCACTCCTATCCATGGTAAACACCGGGGCTCTTAGCAAAGACGAGACCATTGTAACCAACACAAGGCACTACCATGCCCTTTTAAAGGCCCTGGAGGAGATCATTAAGGTACAAGAAGGGTTGGATGAGGGCAGATCGGGCGATCTGTTAGCCGTGGATATCCGTCAGGCCCTCTTTCATTTTGGCGAGATCAC
>CBDUON010000291.1:0-2212 GCA_965368835.1 uncultured Eudoraea sp.
TTTGAGAATATTTCGCTATATGCCCGGGATAGCCTGTATATTTTTATTGAGACCACCTATGATATTGTCCCAGCTGATCTAAATGAATTCTTATATATTGATAACCTACTTTTTGATGCTGGTGCAAATGAACAGCGTATCCCCCTGGTGACCCTGGTAAAAGATGCTATTTTCTTATACCCTTCTACCCTGGCCAATGGAAGTAAAGAAAGCTTGCTCCTGGGCTTAGACGAGGCAGGAAATGAGCTGCGAATTGAAGGCTTTATTTTGGAAGATGACGAACTTAATTTCACCAACGAAAAGCCCTATGTGATCTATGGATATGCTGCAGTTGCTGAAAACAAGGTGTTAAATATTGCGGCAGGATCCCGACTGCATTTTCACGAAAATTCCGGAATCCTTGTAGGTACAGGGGGAAGTATTAAGATCAATGGTGCTCTAAGTGAGGATCCCGAACTCCTGGAGAACGAGGTGATCTTTGAAGCCGATAGATTAGAGCCCGAATTCGCTGCTGTTCCGGGGCAATGGGGAACCCTGTGGCTGGCCCCGGGCAGTGTGGAGAATGAAATTTCGTATCTCACGCTTAAAAACGCCACGGTGGGTATTCTGGCAGAAGACAATCCCACTGCGGCCCCTCCTACCCTTAGGATACAAAATTCGCAGATATATAACAGCACTATTACCAATTTATGGGGCAGAAACACTTCTATAGAAGCAGAAAATCTGGTTCTTGGGAATGCCGGGAATCACAGTTTGTTCTGTGATCTTGGGGGTTCATATAGTTTTCTTCACAGCACCATCGCTAATTATTGGAGCAATGGGTTTAGAACAGGGGCAGCATTAAGAATAGACAACTTTGATACCGATGGTTCTGGCGGAATAACCGGGACTGATCTTTTCAAAGCAGATTTTATTAATTGTATCATTGATGGCAATACAAGCAGGGAATTATCATTAGTAAGTACCGCAGGATTTGATTTTAACTTTTTACTTTCTCATGTACTACTAAAATTTGTAGACACCGGCGGCCAATTTGCCAATGATCCTTTGTATGATTTTAGTGATACCACTTTTTACCAAAACATCTACCTCAATACAGATGCCGATTTTTTAGCTCCTTTCCAAAACGATTACAAAATTGGAGAGAGTACTTCCACGCTTGGAAAGGCAGATCTGGAAACCGCTCTTTTGGTACCCTATGATCTCCTCGGCAGGGATAGATCCATGGACCCCGCTTTGGGGGCATATCAGCCGGAACTATAGGATTAAATTGAATCTTTTTCTTACAATTGTAAGAATATTCTTTCTTTTATATTGATTTTCAGTATATTAGCCATTAAAACCTTATATATTCTAAGGGAAATAT
The DNA here is from genome assembly GCA_965368835.1 of uncultured Eudoraea sp. GTDB lineage: Bacteria > Bacteroidota > Bacteroidia > Flavobacteriales > Flavobacteriaceae > Muriicola. The sequence goes on from CBDUON010000291.1 coordinate 1,367, forward strand.
ATAGTACTCTCTCCCAAAGGTTTACTAATTTTCCCACAAGGTTCTGCCTATGGAGTATACGTACACTATTATTGATGCAGACGCCACTTCCAATTTGCAATTGCAGCATTACCTGGAGGATCATGGCGAATTTGTCTGTGTGGATAGGGTGAGAGACAGCAGAGAAGGAATAAATTCCATTTTAAAACACTTACCAGATCTTGTTTTTATCAACTTAAATGATCTGGCCATGGATTATTTTCTGATGGTCTCGGAATTGCATCAGTACATGAATGAACTTCCTTTGATCATTGGGATCGCTAAATCCAAAGAATACGCCTACCATGCCATAAAGAACGGTTTTTATGACTACTGGCTAATGCCTTATAATGAATTGGATATTCGCAAAACACTGCTCAGACTTAAAAAGCAGCATCCAAAAGAGGTAAGCTCCCATACCATATGTTTAAAATCTTACAAAGACTTCCAGTATCTCAATACCGATGAGATCTTGTACCTGCAGGCCGATAATAATGCAACCGATTTTATCATGAAAGACGGGAGTGTTATCAGTGCTTATAAGACCTTAAAGACCTTTGAAAAAACATTGCCCAAGAATTTTATCCGCGTACATCAGAGTTATATTCTAAACATGGACTATGTTTCAAGGATCAACTACGGCAAGAATATCTGTTCCCTGAAAACCGGAAAAAAACAACTCCCCTTCTCCAAGACCTATAAGGAGAATATAGACAGTTTAAAAAAGGTGCTTTCCAGGAACGCCATTTCTACCCTTAAATAATAAAATTCTCACAAAACCGATGTATTCCCTCACAGAAGTGGTGGGTTTACTAAAACATTTCATTT
>CBDUON010000292.1:0-2197 GCA_965368835.1 uncultured Eudoraea sp.
AAATCCTTTCAAAGCCTTTACAAAGAGTTGCTCGCCAAGGAAACACTCGATTTTTATGGTGAACCGTTAGAAGGAATTCAGATCATGGGAATGCTGGAAAGCAGGAATCTCGACTTTGAAACGGTGGTGATAACTTCGGTCAATGAAGGTATCCTGCCTTCGGGTAAGACCAATTCGTCCTTTATTCCCTTCGATCTTAAAAAAGAATTCAAACTCCCTACCTATAAAGAGAAAGATGCGGTGTATACCTACCATTTTTACAGACTACTACAACGCGCCAAAAATGTCTATTTACTCTATAATACAGAGCCAGATGTGCTGGAAGGTGGAGAAAAGAGCAGATTTATTACCCAATTGCTCACGGAAGATAAGGGAGAACGAGAAATTACACATATGGTTGCCTCCCCTGCCATGGAGCTGCCAATACGTGAAAATGAGACAATAGAAAAAGAAGCCTCTGTTCTAAACGCCCTTAAAGAAAGGGCTCATAAAGGTTTTTCTCCTTCTTCGCTATCGCAATATATTCGTAACCCCATCGATTTTTATAAAAAATATGTGCTTGGCATTAAAGAATCTATAGATGTTGAGGAAGTCATAGCCGCCAATACCTTTGGTACGGTGATACACAGTAGCATGGAAGCATTGTATACCCCCTTCATTGGTTCACGACTTTCCCCTGAAAATCTTAAATCCTTACTCCCAAACATCCCCCATGTGGTGAAGGAACATTATTTAGAGCATTATCCAAATGTGTCCCTGAATAGTGGTCAAAATCTGATTGCTTTTCATGTCATTCAACGCTATATAGAGAAATATATAAGCTCGGAAATTATAGAAAGTACACATCATACAATTGAGCTTCTGGCTCTTGAAGAGGAATTTAAAACCCCCATTACAGTCCCTGGCGTTCCATTTCCTGTATATCTCAGAGGTACTCTGGACAGAGTAGATAAAAAGGATGGACTGCTGCGTATTTTAGACTATAAAACCGGGAATTCAAAAGCCGCTGACGTGCAAATTACAGACTGGGAGAGCCTTATTAATGATCCGGATAAAAGCAAGGCTTTCCAACTTTTATGTTATGCCCTTATGTATAGAAATAAACATCAACCAGAGACCTTTGAAGCGGCTATCATACCTTTTAGAAATCTGGAGGCCGGACTTCTAACTTTCGCCGTAAAAGAGGCTGGTAACAGGTCCTCAAAGGACACTGCCATCACTTCAAATACCCTGGATCTGTTCCGGGAACAACTATTGCGACTTATTGAGACCATTTGCAATCAGAATGAGGCCTTTGTTGCGAAGGAAGCGTAGTTCTTATTTCTTATCTGGTCTGCTGGGCCTAACTTCAATCTTACTTGGCAGCGTCCTGGGGTTCATCCTTAAAAGATCTTCCACCAGTTTACCAATGTCTTCCGGCTGTATTTTCCAGGAATCACTATCAGAAGGCTCGTTCCCGTTAAAATGTGTTGCCACAGATCCCGGCATAATGGTAGATACCTTAATGTCATGTCCTCTCAGATCCAGCATGGCCGCCTGGGTAAATCCAACCAGTCCAAATTTGGACGCATTATAACCTGTTCCGGAAGCAAAAAAATTGGTGCCAGCCAAACTGGCAATTGAGATATAGTATCCGTGTGTTTTTTTCAAGGATTCCAGGGCCGCCTTTAAGGTATAAAAGGCCCCACTTAAATTAGTGTCTATCATCTTTCTCCAATCTTCTATACTCAGGGTATCTACTGAATTAAAAATTCCAACCCCGGCATTTGCAATTACAACGTCTAACTGACCCCATTTTTTAAGGACCATTGCCACTGCAGCAACTTCATCTTCCGGTTTAGTGACATCTGAGGCAAGTCCCAGCACCTGTTCTTCAGAACCAAGTTCCCTGGCTGCTATTTCAGCGTCTTTTTTATGTCTTCCACTGATGGCCACTTTCATTCCTGCATTTACAAGGGTCCTGGCAATGCCATACCCTATTCCTTTAGTTCCACCAGTTATATAAGCTACTTTTCCGTCTATGTTGTTCATTATTTCTTTTTTTCTAAAGTAAGGATAGGTACAGAGCTCCTAAAACTTTTGAGGTTATACTTTTCTTAAAAATAAAAGAAGGTAGCATTTTGAAAGGTTGCCAAAAAGTAGTTCCTTTGAACTTCCTAAAAAGGGGGATTAGCTCAGCTGGCTAGAGCGCTTGCCT
>CBDUON010000293.1:0-2187 GCA_965368835.1 uncultured Eudoraea sp.
CCTTCCCGATTCCTGTCTAGTCCAAAAAAGGCAAAATCTGCATGCATATACCCTATATTCCCAATCTCACCTTCTTCAACCAACTCTTTTGCATTTTGAATGGCGGGAATAAAACGACTCCATAGTGCTTCCATTAAAAAGACATTGTGCTTTTTTGAAGCATTGATCATTTGCTGTACCTGACCAAGGTTTACACCTAAAGGTTTTTCGCAAAGAACATGCTTCCCGTGTTCCATCGCCATGATACTCCATTTTAGATGCTCGGTATGAGGAAGCGCTATATAAACCACCTCCACTTCTTCGCATTTAAAAAGTGCCTCATAACTATCAAAAGCAGTGGGAACCTTAAATTCATCTTTAAAAGCAATAGCTTTTTGAATTGATCTGGAAGCCACCGCCATAAGAGCAGCATCATTAATTAGAGAAAGATCTTTTGCAAATTTCTGGGCGATATTTCCGAGTCCAATGATACCCCAACCAACGCTATTAGCCATATTTCCTTCTTATTTTTACCAAAGTTAATGAATATTACTGCTTATCTTTAGGGGCCAATAGAAACAGTAAAAATTAGATGGACATTTCCTTCAACATCAACGAAGATCACAACAAACAAAAACGTTCAGAATTAAAAAAACAACTTTCCAAAGTGGCCCTTGGGGGAGGAAAAGCCCGAATAGAGAAGCTTCATTCGCAAGGGAAATTAACCGCCAGGGAACGGATCAACTATTTAGTTGACAAGGATTCCGAACAAATCGAAATCGGAGCTTTTGCCGGACAGGGAATGTATAAAGAACACGGGGGTTGTCCTTCAGGAGGAGTGGTAGTTGTCATTGGCTATGTTCAGGGAAGGCAATGCGTTATTGTAGCGAATGATGCCACCGTAAAAGCAGGAGCCTGGTTTCCCATTACAGCAAAAAAGAATCTAAGGGCACAGGAGATCTCCATTGAGAACAGACTGCCTATCATCTACCTGGTAGATAGCGCAGGGGTTTATTTGCCCATGCAGGAACAAATTTTTCCGGATAAGGAGCATTTTGGAAGGATCTTTCGCAACAATGCCGTAATGAGCAGTATGGGGATCCCCCAAATATCTGCAGTTATGGGCAGTTGTGTTGCTGGGGGTGCCTATTTGCCTATTATGAGCGATGAGGCACTGATCGTGGACAAAACCGGAAGTATCTTTTTAGCCGGGAGTTATTTGGTAAAGGCAGCAATTGGTGAGAATATAGACAATGAAACACTGGGTGGAGCAACTACACATTGTGAAATTAGCGGGGTAACGGATTATAAGGCCAAGGATGATAAAGATGCCCTGGATAAAATCAAAAAATTACTGGATAAGTTTGGAGAATCCCCAAAAGCCGGATTTAGTCGCACCAAGGCCTACTCTCCCAAAGAAAAGCAAGAAGATATTTTTGGTCTTCTGCCGAAATCGAGAACGGATCAATACGATATGCTGGAGATCATTAAACGTTTGGTAGATAATTCTGAATTTGAGCAGTATAAGGAAGGATATGGAAAGACCATACTTACAGGCTATGCCAGAATAGACGGATGGGCCGTAGGCATAGTAGCTAATCAAAGGAAGGTGATCAAAACCAAAAAAGGAGAAATGAGATTTGGAGGTGTCATTTATTCCGATTCTGCGGATAAGGCCACCCGATTTATAGCGAATTGCAATCAAAAAAAGATTCCGTTGGTATTCCTACAGGATGTTACCGGATTTATGGTAGGCAGCAAAAGTGAGCATGGCGGTATCATTAAAGATGGTGCTAAAATGGTAAATGCTGTGAGCAATTCCGTGGTCCCTAAATTCACTGTTATCATTGGCAATAGTTACGGTGCAGGAAATTACGCCATGTGTGGAAAAGCCTATGACCCCCGACTAATAGTTGCCTGGCCAAGTGCAGAACTGGCAGTTATGAGCGGAAACTCTGCAGCAAAAGTGCTCTTACAGATAGAGAAAGCCTCTTTGAAGAAACGAGGCGAAAAAATAACTGCTGAGAAAGAAGCCGAGTTGTTTAATAAGATAAAAGAACGATACGACGATCAGATATCTCCCTATTATGCTGCGGCAAGATTATGGACAGATGCCATCATTGACCCCTTGGATACCCGTAAATGGATCTCTATGGGTATTGAGGCTGCAAACCATGCGCCTATTGAAAAGCCCTTTAATATGGGTGT
>CBDUON010000294.1:0-2177 GCA_965368835.1 uncultured Eudoraea sp.
CAGATCAGTTCGTTTTAATGCACCTCAAGGATATGGAAAAGGGAATAAAGGGAGATAATACAGGTCACGGCGATGTAGAAACAAATGTGGTTCTGGGTACCGGACAAATTGCAATGACTGAACTGGTAGCTAAAGCGAAAGAATTAGGGATAGAATATATGTTTATAGAAGATGAATCGTCCCGGGTGGTGCAACAAGTCCCTCAAAGTTTGGCATTTTTAAGAAGTCTGGAGGAACAGTAAAAGTGTCCCTTCCTGTATTTTTTATTACTTTTTAATGGCTACACCTATCATAGAATCTGCAGTTCCATAATACAGGAACCACTGGTCCTTATAATATACCAAGCCCTCAATAAAAGTTGTCCCTGCGGCATATTGTCCGCTGGTCTCATGTGGCAGACTGGGACATATAAAAGGTTCAGGCAATCGTTTTAAAAACTTTGCCGGATTCTCCTTGCTAAATAAGACCTGCCCTCCACAATAGGTATTTTCCGGAACCATTTTACCTGCGCCGGGGCCGCTGAGGTTCTTTCCATTGTAAAGAAGTAGAATTCCGTTATCTGTATATAGTGCAGGCGGACCTGGTTCAACCAAATGGCTGTCGAAATCATCCAAACTAGGTTCAAAAACATGTAGTAACTCTCCATTTTCATCTAACAGCGGATTCCAATGGATCCCATCCTTGGAACTTGCCAAATTCACAAATAATTCTCCCCAATACATCCAGTACTGATCCATTATCTTTTTTGCTATGAGTCGGCCATTGACCAACTCTGTAACTACGGATCCCGATTTGCTCCAGGTATCCAGAAATTTTCCATTATAGGCCTTTTCGAGCACTGGTCCTTTTTTTGTCCAGGTTCTGAGATCATCTGAGGTGGCAACTGAAAGTCTGGCTACATCTTTATTCCAGCTGGTATACATCATTAGATAAGAGCCATCTGGCAGCTCCACAACACGGGGATCTTCCACGCCTCCGGGGTGATCCCATTTTGCAAAGGCATCATTATCCGGAAAGAGCACAGGATCAGGAAATTTATCAAAGGAAATACCGTCGGTACTATATGCAAGGCCTATTCTGGAGGTCCTTCCGCCTAAAATGGCGGCCGGATTATCCTCAGCTCTGAACAAAAGGAAGACAGTATCGTTTCTGACAATTGCTCCGGGATTAAAGACGTCTGCTTTTTGCCATTGAACTTCTTGCTGATCTAATGGATTTAAAAAAATGGCAGTACTATCAGCTTGCATAATAGGGTTGGTTGCCGGCTTTTCAAATCCGAGTAACCATGGCTCCTGGGCTGTTGAACAGGCATTGCAAAAGAAAACGAGGATCAGGAATAATACTGGGACATTTCTCATGTGTATTTTTTGATTATGTAGTTGGCTCAGCTTTCTTTGTTGCTGTATTTTTAAGTCAGGGAACCCTGCACTCTTTGAAAGATACGTCATTTTAAGATTATCCTTACTTTTATTGCCACATTAGTTAACATACCATAAACTTACCACAGCATTGAATAAAATACCGTACTTACTAATAGTTGTTTTTATAATCTGGAGTTGCAGGGAGAAAGCAGAGGTGTCTGCTGCAGAACAAGTGTCAACACCTGTTGAGGTAATTCAGGATTCGGTTATCCCTGAGGCAACTAAGCAAATTCTTTCATTAGATGGCATATCGGACACTACATTTATTAGGTTGGCCAACTATAGTGAGGACTTTGCGTATGAATTAAGGTACGCTACGGAGAATAATTTTTTAAAAACCAAAGTATATGATTGTGCGGAATGCTATACGAGAAGTAAGACTGCCAAAGCCCTGATAGCTGCAAACAAGGTTTTGTTAGATAAAGGGTATCGCATTAAATTCTTTGATTGTTACAGGCCAAATTCCGTACAATATAAGATGTGGGAGATTTTCCCCAACCCTCAGTATGTCGCAAATCCTGCCAAAGGTTCTATTCATAATAGGGGAGGTGCGGTAGACATTACCCTGGAAACCCTGGATGGAGTAGAATTAAATATGGGAACAGATTTCGATTTTTTTGGAAAAGAGGCCCATCATGATCATTTACAACACCCTGAAGAAGTGCTTCGCAACAGAGCTTTGCTAAAAGAAGTAATGGAGGCCCATGGGTTTTGGTCAATACGGACAGAATGGTGGCATTATAATCTCGGAAGTGC
>CBDUON010000295.1:0-2163 GCA_965368835.1 uncultured Eudoraea sp.
ATAGCAACCATTCCTTTAATATGTGGATGTGGATTGTAATCTACCAGCGTAAAATCTTCAAATTTAAAATTGAAAATATCGGTCACTTCCGGATTCAAGATCATTTTAGGCAAGGGTCTTGGGTCCCTGCTAAGTTGTAACTCAATCTGCTCCATATGGTTGTTGTAAATATGGGCATCTCCAAAGGTGTGAATAAATTCTCCGGGCTCATAGCCGCATACCTGCGCTACCATGAGTGTAAAAAGTGCATAGGAGGCTATATTAAAGGGTACCCCCAGAAAGATATCAGCACTTCGCTGATACAACTGACAAGATAGTTTCCCGTTTGCCACATAGAATTGAAAGAATGCATGGCAGGGAGGAAGGGCAGCTTTTCCATTGGCGACATTCTCTGCAAACGACTTGGATGAATCTGGTAAGACGCTTGGGTTCCAGGCGGCTACCATCATTCTCCTGCTGTCCGGATTATTTTTTAAGGTTTCAATAAGGTCTTTGATCTGATCTATTCCATCCCCGTTCCAGTTACGCCACTGGTATCCGTACACCGGACCCAGATCTCCCTCCTCATTAGCCCATTCATTCCATATCCGAACCCCATTCTCCTGCAGATAGGCAACATTGGTATCTCCTTTCAGGAACCATAATAATTCATGTACAATAGACTTTAAATGCAATTTTTTAGTGGTCACCATTGGGAAACCTTTGCTTAGATCAAAGCGCATCTGATAGCCAAATACGGAAATGGTGCCCGTTCCTGTGCGGTCACTTTTATTGTTGCCTTGTTCCAGGGTGTGCTTTAGGAGATCGTGGTATTGTTTCATAGTTCGATGAGAATAAATCTTTTTTGAGCTGATGTAAAAATAAAAAAATGACGCTTTAGGTACTCCATGGAAGTATCTATCTTGTAAAAACTTATCAACGAAAAGCAGTAAATGACTATCCCAGGATCATCCCGGCAATAGTAGCGGATAACAGGGATGCTAAAGTGCCCCCCAGAACGGCTTTAAGACCAAATTCAGAAAGTGTCTTGCGTTGTCCCGGTGCAAGAGAACCAATACCACCTATTTGAATGCCAATAGAAGCGAAATTGGCAAAACCACACAGCATATAGGTTGCCATGATGATCGACTTATTATAGGTAAAGTGTATTCCATTACTAAAGTCCTTTAGTTCTGCTAATTGAATATATCCAACGAATTCGCTGGCTGCCAGTTTTACCCCCAGCAATTGCCCCATTAATAATATGTCCTGAGAATTTACACCTATAAGCCACATTAGTGGGGAAAAGATAACCCCCAGAATGGCCTCAAGGGATAATTGTTCATACACAGAGTTAGCGCTAATCCAGGAATTTAAGGAAGTAAGATCGCCTACCCAGCCAAGTATGCCATTCAACATGGCGATAAAGGCCACAAAGACCAGTAACATGGCTCCTACATTTACCGCTAGTTTTAATCCTTCTGTGGTGCCATTTGCAATGGCATCCAGGATATTGGAACCTATCTTCTCGGTAGACACCTGTATCTCTTTGTTAACGGGCTCTGTCTGTGGATACAGGATCTTGGAAACCACGATAGCTCCCGGTGCTGCCATAACCGAAGCTGCAATAAGATGACGAGCAAATTCTAAGCGTAATTGTTCATCATTCCCTCCCAGAAATCCTATATACGCCGCCAAAACCCCTCCGGCCACGGTGGCCATTCCGCCTATCATGACGAGTAAGATCTCCGAGCGATTCATTTTTTCCAGATAGGCCTTAATCAGCAGCGGTGCCTCTGTTTGTCCCAGAAAAATATTCCCGGAAACACTGAGGCTTTCAGCTCCGGAAATTCCAAGAAATCTCGAAAGTAACCATGCCAGTCCCTTTACGATCTTTTGAATGATCCCAAGATAATACAGCACCGAGGTTAAGGCCGAAAAGAATATGATGGTGGGTAATATCTGAAAAGCGAAAATGTATCCTATATTGGGATTGTCCAAATTAAGGAGGCCGCCAAAAATAAATTCACTCCCGGCCATGGTATATTTTAAGATCTCATTAAAGAACTGCCCCAATTTATTAAAGAACCATTGTATGGCAGGTACTTTTAGTATCCCAATTGCCAGTACCAATTGAATAGACAAACCTATTCCTGCCGTTTTCCAGTTGATGGCCTTTCTATT
>CBDUON010000296.1:0-2126 GCA_965368835.1 uncultured Eudoraea sp.
AAAAATCCATTTTCGATCTATCGCTTAAAAAATTTCCAGAGGCAAAGATCTTCGGCATTACCACAGGCTTGGCGGTAATGAAAATGAATTACGAACTGGGATACAAACCCGTAACCTTTTCTGAACTCACGGACGATCCTGAATTTTGGAAGGGCTGCCAGACCTGCAAGAACTTCGATATCCTCACAAGAACAGAACGGAAAATGTGTCTTTGTACAGGAATGCTTTACGATCCTGCTCAAAAAGAAAAAGGACAGAAAAAGAAAGTAAATAGAAAAGCCTTTCAGCGATTGCAGAGTATAAAAGAACAACTCTTTCTCAAAAAGAAAAAATAACGGCATGACCACATCAAATAAAAACAATAAGAAATTAGTACTGGCCTATAGTGGCGGTCTGGACACTTCCTACTGTGCTATGCATCTTTCAAAGGACCAGGGGTATGAAGTTCATGCCGTAAGTGTAAACACCGGAGGTTTTGATGCTGATGAGATACAGGACATTAAGAAGAAAGCCTTAGAACTGGGAGCATCTTCTTACACTTCCATTGATGCCATTCAAACATTTTACGACACCGTTGTTAAATACCTCATCTTTGGAAACGTACTTCGAAACAATACCTATCCACTAAGTGTAAGTGCGGAGCGAATTGTGCAGGCAATCGAAATTGCAAAGCACGCACAAAAAATAGGTGCTGGCGCCATTGCTCATGGCAGTACAGGTGCCGGAAATGATCAGGTGCGTTTTGATATGATCTTTCAGATCATTGCACCCGAAATTGAGATCATTACCCCTATCCGTGACAAGCAACTTTCCAGGGAAGAAGAGATCAGCTACCTTCAAGAACACGGCATATCCTATTCCTGGGAAAAAGCCCAGTATTCTGTCAATAAAGGACTTTGGGGAACCTCGGTTGGTGGTGTTGAAACACTTACTTCCGGTAAAGGACTCCCTTCTGAAGCCTATCCCAGTCAGTTAAAGGCCCAGAAACCCAAAGACGTAAAACTCTCCTTTACCAAAGGGGAACTTACAGCAATTGATGGCGAGTCTGCCAGTCCGGTTCAAAACATTGAAAAATTACAGGAATTAACCGCTTCATATGCCATTGGCCGGGATATTCATGTGGGCGATACAATTATAGGAATTAAAGGAAGAGTAGGTTTTGAAGCTGCGGCACCTTTGGTTATTTTAAAGGCACATCATCTTCTGGAAAAACATACCCTGAGTAAATGGCAACAATTTCAAAAAGAACAATTAGGAAATTTTTATGGAATGCTGTTGCATGAAGGCAATTATCTGGATGAGGTAATGAGGAACATAGAAGCCTTTCTTACCGATACTCAGAAAAATGTAAGTGGTGATGTATTTGTAACCCTCCACCCATACAGATTTGAACTTAATGGCATTAATTCCCAACACGATCTAATGGCGGTTTCCTTTGGAAGTTATGGGGAAATGAACAAGGCCTGGACGGCCAACGACGCAAAAGGATTTATCAAGATCCTATCGAATCCCGCAAAAATAGCAACCCAGGTAAATAAACAACATGATTAAGGCAGGCATTATAGGGGGTTCTGGATATACCGGCGGTGAGCTGATCAGACTCTTAATTCATCATCCAAAGGTGGAGATCCAATTTGTGTACAGTACCACGCGTGCGGGCACAAAAGTTTCAGCTACCCATACAGATCTTCTTGGGCAAACACAATTGTTGTTTAGTGAGGAGGTTGATCCTAATATAGACCTGGTATTCTTATGTTTAGGTCATGGAAATTCAACAAAATTCCTGCAGGAGCATCCCTTTTCAGAGGCTACAAAGATCATTGATCTCAGTAACGATTTCAGATTAAACGAAAACAGTTCTTTTGCAGGAAAGGACTTTGTATATGGCCTTCCTGAACTTAACAGGAACAAGATAAAAAAGGCCGGGAATATTGCAAATCCGGGATGTTTTGCCACCGCTATTCAATTGGCCTTACTACCACTTGCCGAGGCTCAACTATTAGATAAAGAGGTCCATATCAATGCTACAACCGGCAGTACCGGTGCAGGAGTTGGCCTATCCCCTACCACACATTTTAGCTGGCGTGAAAACAATATGTCTCACTATAAAGCTTTTACGCATCAGC
>CBDUON010000297.1:0-2099 GCA_965368835.1 uncultured Eudoraea sp.
ATTGTAACATAGATTACATAGGCAGATTATATGATTTATATCATAAAAATCGTGATGCTTTGGCAGTAATTTCACCCTCAAATTACTTTCCTAAAGAGGAATAAACAATTGATCATGGAAACAACAACTGCAAAGAAGACCCGGGTATACAAATTTGGCAATAAAAAAGCCGACGGAAATAGTACAATGAAGAACTTACTGGGAGGAAAAGGTGCCAATCTTGCTGAAATGAGCAGGATCGGGATTCCGGTACCTCCTGGATTTACCATCACAACAGAAGTTTGTACGGAATACAACGAACTGGGTAAAAAAAAGGTAATTCCCCTTATAAAATCGGATGTAGAAAAGGCGATTGAAGAGATCGAAAAAACAATGAATGCTAAATTCGGTGATAATGAGAATCCCTTGCTGCTTTCTGTACGTTCAGGTGCCAGGGTTTCTATGCCCGGAATGATGGATACGGTGCTGAATCTGGGGCTAAACGAAGAGGCCATGAAAGGGATCATCAACAAAACCAAGAATGAACGATTTGCCTGGGATTCTTACAGGCGATTTATTCAGATGTACGGCGGCGTGGTTATGGGGATGAAACCTGAAACCAAGGAGGATGAGGATCCTTTTGAAGAGATCATCGATCATCTGAAAGATAAAAGAAATATCGAGCTGGATACTGAATTTACTGTTCAGGATCTGCAAGACCTGGTGTATGATTTTAAAGATGTAGTAAAGAAGAAAACAGGTCGGAACTTTCCAACGGATCCATGGGAACAACTGTGGGGTGCTGTAATGGCTGTTTTTGACAGCTGGAATGGGGACCGAGCAAAGTATTACAGAAAAATGCACGCATACCCGGCTAACTGGGGAACAGCAGTGAACGTACAGGCCATGGTTTATGGGAATATGGGTAGTGATTCCGGAACCGGAGTATGCTTTACCCGTGATGCCGGGACAGGTGAAAATATATTTAACGGGGAATACCTTATAAACGCACAAGGCGAAGATGTGGTGGCCGGGGTACGAACCCCTCAACAGATTACAAAAATTGGATCAGAACGATGGGCAAAGTTGGCGCAGGTTAAGGAAGAAGAACGCAAATCTTCATATCCTTCGCTTGAAGAATTGATGCCTGAGATCTATACCGAATTAGATGGCTATCAAAAAAAACTGGAGAACCATTACCGCGACATGCAGGATATGGAGTTTACCATGCAACAAGGGAAGCTCTGGATCTTACAAACCAGGAACGGAAAACGCACCGGAGCGGCCATGGTGAAGATCGCAATGGATCTTTTAGAAGAAGGAACGCTCAATGAAAAAGAGGCGCTACTTCGCATAGATCCAAATAAATTAGATGAACTCCTGCATCCGGTCTTTGATCCCAAAGCCCTTGAAGATGCTGAGATCATTGCACAAGGCTTACCTGCTTCTCCGGGTGCCGCTACCGGGCAGATCGTCTTTTTTGCAGATGAGGCAAATAAATACAAATACAGTATTCTTGTGCGTACAGAAACCTCTCCGGAAGACCTGGAAGGAATGCATTTGGCCAAAGGTATTCTTACCGCTCGAGGTGGGATGACGTCTCATGCTGCCGTTGTAGCCAGGGGTATGGGAAAATGCTGTATTTCCGGAGCAGGTGCTTTAAAGATCAATTACAAAACAAGAACCTTAACCGTAGATGGAAAAGTATTTCACGATGGTGACTGGATCTCATTAAATGGTTCTACCGGAAATATAATTGAAGGCAAAGTAGCCACCCGTGAACCGGAGTTAAGCGGTGAATTTGGGGAATTGATGGAGCTATCGGACAAATACGCTACCATGAAGGTGCGAACCAATGCTGATACGCCTAAAGATGCCAGAGTAGCAAGAAGTTTTGGTGCACAGGGTATCGGACTTACGAGAACAGAACATATGTTCTTTGAAGTAGACAGGATAAAGGCCATGCGAGAAATGATCCTGGCCAGCACTGTTAAAGGAAGGAAACAGGCACTTCGAGATCTGCTGCCTATGCAACGAAGCGATTTTGAAGGTATTTTTGAGGCTATGCAGGGACTCCCTGTGACAATTAGACTATTAGATCCACCTTTACACGAGTTTGT
>CBDUON010000298.1:0-2075 GCA_965368835.1 uncultured Eudoraea sp.
TCTCCCTTTATTCCCTTTTCCATATCCTTGAGGTGCATTAAAACGAACTGATCTGAGTATTTATTTAAATATTCCATAGGATCTGCACCACCGTGCTGAAACCAGTAAACGTCCATTTCGAAATAGTAGTCCTCGGCATTTTCAGACATATAATCGAAAAGAGTGCCAGATTCATAGGGTCTGAATTCATATCCATGCGCATGATAGGTCAGAATAATATTCTCCCTGTCCAGTACTTCCCCGGCCTTATTAAAGACCTCAACAGCCTTTTTGGTATCTTCAATGGTAAAATCATCTCCCTTATGGGGGATCCAGGCACACATCACATAGGCAGCTCCGTATGCTTTTGCTTTAGCCACTACGGCTTCCGGATCATTGGCCAATTCCTCAAAAGACGCACCAATACTTACAGCATCTAACTCATACTTTTTTAGTAAACCCAGGAACTCCTCCAACGGCATCCCATAGGTGTCACCACCTTCAATTTTTGTAATGCCCCATTCATGGATCATTTTAAGCGTTCCTTCTACATCTGTTTTAAATTGATTTCTAAGGCTGTAGAGTTGAATCCCTACTTCCTGTGCATATAGAGAAGGCTGTGAAACAAAAGAAAAGGCAAGCAAAGCAAATACTAATTTTATGTTTTTCATATTTTATCTTATTAATACGATGTTGTTGATGACTTATTGATCCTATGTAAGTAAATTCCCTTTATCATCCCATTCAGCAATATCTCCCCGCTTGCTCTGATCCACACATTTAGCCAGCCATTCCTCGTCATAGGCCATCCCATGCTGGTCTAGCACTTCCTGGGGCACTCCATCCCAGATATTAGGCATATTTCCTTTATATCCCAGGTCTTCTATTCCCACTTTAGAGGTGTAGTATCCGGTAAGGGTTAAATTACGCATCAAATTAAAGAATTGCACCTCCAGAGGGTGGTCATCCAAGGGGATCTTTGTATCGTAAAATGCAATAGTATCCAATATTGCTTTTTGAGAAGCTTCAGGAGTGATCTTAAACTCAGTTCCATATTCTGTATTGCTCTTATGATCTAACCACATGAGTCCGCCACGTAATGTTGTTTGTAACTCAGGTATATCCTTTGCCATAAACTCCACAAATTCCGGTACTCCAGCCTCTGTAGGCCCTCCATGTTCATTGGGTGGTAAAATGAGATTACTGAGAACAGCAATAGTTGCCAATTCGTGTTCATTCAGAAACTGTTCGGCATTAAGCTTATCAATCTCTTCCTGTTCCTTGGGTGTACGGCCAAAATATTTTTCGTCCCCAACCAAGCCTTCAGTTACCTCCCCATTTTCTTCACCCGGTTTGCATCCGTGGATAACAAGTCCTCCCGCAACGGTTCCAAGTAGAATCGATTTTATACTCTTTCTTCTATCCATAACTTAGATATTTTGTTGTTTTAATTGTTCCACGATATAATCAGACGCTCTCCAGGACAGTGCCAGGATGGTCCATGTACAATTCTTATCTGCCTGAGATACAAAAGGACCAGCATCTGTAATAAAAACATTGTTGACGTCGTGTAATTGCTGGTAACGATTTACCACCGATCTCTTTTTATCATCCCCCATACGGGTTGTTCCTACCTCATGTATGATCTGTCCGGGATTCAGCAAGCCGTAATCCTGTTCTTTGGTTGGCGTATCGCCAAGTGGTTCCCCACCCATGCTATGTATTAGTTCTTCAAAGGTACTCTGCATGTGCCTGGCCTGATTGCGTTCAAAGTCGGACCATTTATAATTAAAGCGTAATACAGGGATCCCAAATTCATCTACTGTAGTAGGATCTATTTCGCAATAATTATCTTCTCTGGCGATAGATTCTCCTCTTCCTCCAAATCCTATGACAGATCCGTAGTATTTTTTAACATCATCGCGTAAGCCGGCCCCGTATCCTCCGGTTGGCAGGCCAAAGAATTTATTAAAATCATTCGGATTAAAACCAAAGCCATAGTTAGGCATACCTATACCTCCCCATACTTCTATATGGTACCCGCGTGGGAAATCGAGGTTTTTATTATCTAACCACCATGGCGTATATACATGCAT
>CBDUON010000299.1:0-2042 GCA_965368835.1 uncultured Eudoraea sp.
CCCAAGCCAAGCAATATCCCAAGAAAGGGAACGATCAGCATATTGGAGAGAAAAAAGAGGCTGGGGAATTGATGAAAATAGTAAATGGATATGGGAAGTACACCTGCCTGTGCAGCCAGACTTACCGAAAACAGTTGCCAAGCTTTTTTTAAGAACCAATGCCTGGGATTCCATAATTTCATTAACACGGGGTAGATCCATACAATAGCGAAGACCGCGGCATAACTCATTTGAAATCCTACCTGAAACAGGAACATAGGGTGAATAAGCAAGATTATAAAAACAGACAAGGCCAGAATATTTACAATACTGGTTGGGCGATTCAAAAACAGCGCATAGGCTACAAAAGTGAACATGGTAACAGCTCGGACCACAGAGGGGGAAAGGCCGGTAAAGAACGCATAGCTCCACAATGCGAATACAACCAATACCAATACTATAAAAGAACCATGGCGTAATGCCTTTAAAGGTTTTAAAAGCGACTGAAGCAGTAACAATAAGATGCCAATATGGAGGCCGGATACAGCCAGTATGTGTGCTGCACCTGCATTTTTATAATTTTCATAAATAGCTGTATCCAGGTTGTTCCTCTGTCCTAAAAGCATAGCTTGCAGAATGCCTAATTCTTTCTTCCCTATGGAGGTTCTCTCTAGGGCCTGGAGAATAAATGTTTGAAATGAAGCGGCCTTCCCCCTTAAGGAATTTGTGCCTTTGGATCTTTTGAGAATATTTTTGGACCTGAGTTGTATCTGATCATAGACTCCATGGGTTGCCATATATTCATCATAGGCAAATTGATGTGGATTGGCAGGAGGGGAGATAGGACGAATTGGCCCCCAATACTGCAGTATGTCATCTACTTTATACCTTAAAAGCTGAGAATCTTTTTTTGCACTTGCCAACAATGTACCATGAGATGCTCTCCCATTTACCGACTGCACTTCAAACAAATATCGTTCGGAAAATGTATTCGATTTCAGAACCCTTCTTAGTTGTAGCTCCCAAATACTATTTTCAGATAATGCAACCTTTGAATAATGATCTGGCCAAAGCTTAGGTTGTGCCAGAGTAACAACTAAAACCCCAAGGCTGAGGGTGGCCAGCAAGATACTCAGACCAAAATAAATCCCCGTTCTGTAGGGTTCAATAAGAAATAGTATTACTACAAGAAGTAAGGAAATAGCTAAGATCAGAAAAGAGGCGAAAATCGAAATATCAAGAACATGACCTGTGAGAATACCTAAAATTAAGGAGCTGCTGAGTTTTACCGAGATAAAATCATAGGGTTTCATCTCATAGGATTCGAGTGGCTTTTACAAAGGCATAGTTCCAGTACCCTTCCTGAAGTGAAGAAACAATAACTCCCCGAGAAGTAGTGGCATGAATAAATTTGATCTCCTCCCCTTCAATTGCTACTACTAGGCCCACATGATTTATTCTTTTCCTGCGTTTAGTGGTCGTAAAGAATAGCAGATCACCTTTGGTTACTTCCTCAAGATCAATACGCTTGCCTTCATGAGCCATATAGAATGATACACGGGGGAGATAGATATCGTGTTCCATAAATGAAATATAAAGCAAGCCAGAACAGTCGATCCCTTTGCGGGTAGTACCCCCATATTTATAACGCACTCCGGAATAACTCAGCGCGGTATCAATGATATCTTCAGATTTATCAAGGGTGGTTCTCTCTTCCGGAAGTGCCTCTACAATGCGTTCTTCCGCATTGTAATTTGGGTTGTCCACTACCTCTACTGTGATTTTACGCTCACTTTCGTAAATGGTCTTATTCTTTCCCGCCCCGCAAGAAACGATGCTGAGAAACAGGGCAGCCATAAGAATTTTGTTTATCATAGGTCATGAAAATAGGAGCGTCCTTCTATCAAAACTAAGGATTATTTCTGAAGTTACTGTGCACTCTAAACCCTGTCAGTAAGATATCTTAAGATCTGAACGAACAATAAAACTCCTTATTGCGCACTATCTTTTAAAGATGCGACAATTTTTTTAGCGGCATTTTCACTTGCCCCCGGACCTCCTAA
>CBDUON010000300.1:0-2037 GCA_965368835.1 uncultured Eudoraea sp.
GGCAGAATGCTTCTTCCGATCTTGTTTAGAGTAAAGGTCATTTCCATAGTATTGAGATTTGGGGTTATACTATTTTGAAATGAAAAAGTACAGTTTGTACCCTTTTTGTCCTAGGAAATGCAGATTTTTTCGACTAAGTGTAAGAAAATGGTGTATTTAATCGGAATTTTACGACAAAAACCGACTCGCTGGTCTGTAAAAATAGCTGGTTTTCAAACGAAAATACCTTACATAAAACAGTAGAAAATGATTTAAAACAGTCATAATCAAATAGGTAGAATTCTAACAGTTTTAATGATTTTAATTAAAATAAAACCGGCCAGATACGCATAATACAACCTGTTCTCTGGGTTATAAAACTGCTTGGCATCCAAATAGCTTTCCTTACATTCTTTTAGAAAGCATTTAAATACTTCTTGTTACTGCGAACACTATAACAATTGGGTAATAACCAGATGAATCCCCAATGATACCTGACCGGATTTTTAGTTTTTTAGTTTATGATATTCTTATTCTAATGCTTTATATGCTTCTTTTTCCAACTTTGAAATAGTATGGATGATCAAGGAGCAATGGCAATTTAATCCTGATAATAAATATTTGTATAGACACTGCTTGGGTCTCTTGGCAACAATTCCAGAAAGTTATTCTTCCTGTTTTGTGCCGGTAGATTTTTCTGAACATCGGAAACAGAGAACACCAGTTGCTGAGCTTCGTTGTTGAAATTTCCACGATTAGACATTACAATAGCGACACCAGTTTCTGCCTGCACATTGAATGCGTAGTCATCCTGTCTGCTGTTAAAGGGTGCACCTAAATTTACAGCCAGGCCTACTTTTTTTGTGCCCACCTGTACAGCAAATAGATCTAAGCCTCCCTGGCCATCTCGGCCATTAGACGCAAAGAATAACAGATCGCTTCCTACAAGATTGGGGTACATGTCGTTCTTTTTTGTATTTACCTTTTGCCCAAGATTTTTGGCTACTCCTACGCTGCCGTCCTTTTTAATGTCGGCCACATAGATATCGTATTTTCCGAAGGATCCGGGCATATCTGAGGCAAAGAATAATCGTTGACCATCCGGAGAAATAGTAGGATGTATGGCGGAGGCATATTTTGGACAAACGCCTATCTCCGTCACATTCATCCATTGTCCATTAATGTTTTCTGCCTTGAAAATTTTATGAACCATATCCTTTTTGGAAAAAATACCATATTCTGGTTTTACATAGGTGGCCTTACTAAAGAAGGCTGTTTTCCTGTCTGCAGAAACAGTAACCGGAGGAATATATCCCTTTTCGGGAAGACTGCGATCCATTTTTAAAACGGTTGCCTGCTGGTCAGAAAGACCCGCCAGCTTATTGAGACTTTCCAGAGAGTTAGCCCATTCGGCCTCACTAATAGTAGGTCTGTGATTGTTATTAGCCAGTGAAGGGGATAGTTCCTTAAACCGTGATTTTTTAGGCATACTATAATCTTCCTTTATATGGGAATGCCAATCGGCCTGAACCAACTCATCTCCATAATTGGCAATGCCTGCCTTGTGCATAGATACCTTGTAACGCTCAATATAGCTCTGAGAAACGGCCTCTGACCCACTGAGATCAATGAGTTTCTGATACCAGAATGCAGCCGTTTTATAATCCTCGATCAGAAAACTAACATTACCGAGATCTTCAAAAATTTCCTTTTCTGTGTACCCCAGCTTTGACAGCTTCAGGTAGTCATTAATGCGTTTGTCTGCATCCAGGATTTTTGTCTGACTTATGTTGGCGGTCTTCTTTTGCTGTGCCACAATGTTAGTGCAAAGCAGTAGCATTAGACCTCCTAACACCATGTTTAAAATGAGAGTAAAATTCTTCATGAAAATAGATTTGGGGGTTCATCTTGTCAAATTTCGAAAGAGTGCCGCTCTTTTTATTATGAATTTTTCACAGGTTTTGATAGTAAATCATTCTTTTTTTGTTAAAAATTGAGAAACCACCTATGAATTATTAACAGTTTCGTAGAAATGCACGTTTTATTCGACCTATAAAG
>CBDUON010000301.1:0-2005 GCA_965368835.1 uncultured Eudoraea sp.
AACGCAAAGGCGCGCGACTTTTCACCCACTACGTCAGTGATAATGATTCCACCATGTTAGAAATAAGCATCCCAGCGGGAGCGGAGTTAGAACTCACAATTTTTGAGGCCTCCAATGATCTTTTGGAACATCCATTGTTTACAATTCCTCCACGACCTAAAGATATTATACCTATGCCCTTTGTGCTAAACGACGCCGTAATCCTTAAAAAAACCATACGCCATTGAAACCACATATTGGGATATTAGGTTGTGGCTGGCTGGGATTTCCCCTTGCCAAACGTCTTATTTCTATGGATTACCTTGTAAGTGGCACTACTACTACCAAAGTCAATATGGAAATTCTTGGCAATGAAGGTATCTTGCCTCACTATGTGGAACTTTTTAACGAAGGAGTTAGAGGTTCAATGATAGACTTCCTGAAAAACATAGACCTCCTTATCATCAATGTTCCTCCCAAACGCAAAGCAACGGAGGAAGATTATTTAAGTAAAATGACTCATTTATATGAGGCATGTAAGATCATGCATCTAAAGAAAATTATTTTTGTAAGTAGCACTTCTGTATACGGAGAGGTGCAGGGGGAGGTCACAGAAAAATCGGTTCCCAAACCCCGCAGTGATTCGGCTAAAAAGTTACTGGCAGCAGAGAAATTGTTTATGGCCGAGAAGAATATGAACGCTACCCTGGTACGCTTTGGAGGCCTTTTAGGCCCGGATCGCCACCCAGTGACCTATCTGTCAGGACAACATGAATTAACCAATGGAGATGACGCCATAAACCTGATCCACTTGGAGGACTGTCTCTTAATTTTAACAAGCATTATTGCCAATGAGTGGTGGGGCAAGATTATAAATGGAGTCTACCCGGACCATCCAACTAAAAGAACCTATTATACCAAAGAAGCCACCAAAAGGGGCCTTCCTGTCCCAGATTACATAAAAGGGTATGCGGGAAAAACAGGGAAGATCATAAAAACCAAAACGCTAGATGCCCTGAAATTTAAATTTATGACCCCCATAGATTCTTCATCCTAAAAGACACATATTCTGTCCAATCCTCGTACTTAATTACGTCATTTTAAGGTTTTTGATAAGAAAAGACCAAAAAAAAAGTAGTAGTTTTGCCGCACTAATTTTATGATCATGAAAACAAGAATTGCGATCCTTCTTTTTGCTTTTAGTTTGAGCAGTTATAGTCAAACTTCTTCTGAGTTAAAGAAACATTATGAAGCTTTTTATATAGAGATGAAAGCTCAGGGGGATATCACCGGGGTGATCAACGCCTTAACACACTTAATTGTACTTGAGCCATCACAGCAACGCAGAGATACACTCGCTTATGTTTATGCCAATAACAACCAGCATATGCAGGCCCTGAATACTATAGGAATTGAAAAGGATTCATCCGATTCTAATCTGGCTGTGCAGGTAAAGGCTATTAGTTTAAAGGCGCTGAACCAGCCTAAACGTGCCCTGGAGCAATTTGAGGTTTTGTATCAGCGAGCTCCTAATCCTTATCTGGCTTATGAATTGGCAGATCTGAAGATTCAAACCGGAGACAACGCCGGAGCCATGGCAAATATAGTATTTGCGCTAGGTACGGTAAAAGACGGCATGACATACGCATTCTACGAAAGACAACAACCATACGAAGTCTCACTAAAGGCCGCCTTACTGCATTTAAAAGGATTGGTACAATACAATACAGACCGGTCTAATATCGATACTGCAATAGCGAGCATTGATGAAGCCCTTGCGCTAGATCCAAATTTTAATCTGGCCAGTCTAAGCAAACAGGCATTAGAGTCCAGAAAAAATAATCCGGAAGAGAACAAAAATTAGGCTGAAAAATTCCTAAATACTTCTTTTTCCGAGGATTTTAGTTGTGAAAATTGTCAACAGAAGCTTCAGGAGGAGGAGGAACTTTAAAATCCACTTCCATTTCATCCAACATCTTTTTAAAGACCAGGGCTACGCCGTTGGTCCAGCCAAAACCATCCTGAG
>CBDUON010000302.1:0-1962 GCA_965368835.1 uncultured Eudoraea sp.
GAAGTATCGGACAGTTACCGGGAGATCTTGTCAGATCAGCTGAACATTTACCACACCACTATCAGTAGTAAATTAAACGATGTAATGAAATTCCTTACGGTGTTTTCGGTCATCTTTATTCCTCTCACCTTTATTGCTGGGATCTATGGTACAAATTTTGATGTCTTACCGGAACTGCATTACAAATACAGTTACTTTATAATGCTGGGTGTTATGGTCCTTGTGGCTTTAGGTATGTTATATTATTTTAAACGAAATAAGTGGTTGTAATAAATTTTTATTTCAACAGATTTTAAAACTTTTATGGGGTCTTTAAAAAAACAGCGTCTTTTATTAGTTCTGCTCTTTTCATGGGTATTGATTTCTTGTAATGGGCAAACGAAATCTGTTTCACAACGATCTTCTACCTCAGCGCTTAATAAAATCGTTGGAGGCGGTTGCGATGGTTGCGAACTAATGTATATAGATATGCCCGCTCAGTTAACTGCAATTGACACCAGTGCAGGATGGAACAGCGGGGGTCAAAAACTTCATGTCACAGGAAAAGTATATCAGTTTGGGGGTAAAAAACCCGCCTCGGATATCATTATCTATTACTGGCAAACCGATGAGAACGGATATTATGCTCCAAAAAAAGGAATGGATCCAAGAACCAGAAGACATGGCCATTTAAGAGGATGGGTAAAGACCAATAAAGACGGACAATACGATATCTATACGGTACGGCCTGCCCCCTATCCGAATAACAACGAACCGGCTCATATTCACTTGTCCGTAAAGGAGCCAAACATTGCGGATGAATACTATATAGACGAATTGGTTTTTGATGATGACAAATTATTGACAGGAGCGGTTCGCAGATCAAAGGATAACAGAGGAGGTAGTGGAGTGCTGCGATTGCTGGTAGACGGAGATACACAAGTAGCTGAACACGACATAGTATTGGGATTGAATATCCCTGACTATCCTGCAACTAATACTACCAAATTGAACTCCGGCCTTTCCATTGGAGAGGATAATCCCTCCTTTACCCCCTATCATGCCTATGGCCCTGACAAGGGAACAAGAACCTGTCCTGTTTGTAAATACGGACGCTATAATGGTATTGTTTATTTTGTAGGGAATCATCCCAATTGGAAAGACATTAAATCCTGGTTGCAATTCCTCGAATTTGAAAGTGAGCGAAGAAAAGCCTATTTAAAAGCCTATTTCGTATACGGGAATGATAAGGATTATAGCCAGGAAACACGCCAAAAAGAACTGGAAGAACTCGGCAAGGAATTGAACCTGCAGTATACAGCCCTCACCTTTGTTCCTTCTTTCTCTGATAAGAAAAGTGAAGTGGTGCTCAACAAAATAAATCCGGAGGTGGAAAATACCATTGTCATCTATAAGAATAGTGCCATCATAGATAAATACGTTGATCTTTCGCCTACCAAAGAAAATTTTGCGCGTATAGTTGAGACCCTAAATACCTCCCAAAATAACCTCTTTGCATTGCCAGGCATATTCGACCATGAATGATCTTAAGAACACAGGCGCCTAACACCTAAGAAGTTATGAAAAAAACAGATCCACCTATTGTTGTTGAAGCCCATTTTCATAAAAGTGCCAATGATCTGTGGAAAGCCCTTACGAACATCAACGAAATGAAGAAATGGTACTTTGAGGTACTAGATGATTTTCAACCTGTGGTTGGATTTAAAACTGCTTTTAAAGTACCCTCAGAAAATAGGGTCTTTACGCATCAATGGGAGGTACTGGAAGTTATTCCAGAAAAGAAAATTACATATAGCTGGCGTTTTCTGGAATATCCCGGAGCTTCTACCTCAACCTTTGAGGTCATGAAAAAAAACGATGGTTCTGCTTTAAAACTAACCATCCTTGTCCAGGAAGATTTTCCAGAAGATATTCCTGAATTTAAACGAGAGAGCTGTATTGAAGGATGGAACTATTTTATTC
>CBDUON010000303.1:0-1889 GCA_965368835.1 uncultured Eudoraea sp.
GTATTCAACTGGGGTGATCCGGGTCAGGAAGTTACCCTTAATTTAGATATGACAGACTACGAGCCCACACCAGAATATGCAGGAAAACCCAGTTTAAAGGGAACGGTAGACAAATGCGATTTCTGCCCGCATATGGTAAAGGAGGAACAACTCCCCCACTGTGTAACCGCCTGCCCCAATGGAGTATTTTATTTCGGAGATAAATATGAAGATACGGTAACGAACGGCGAAGAAACTGTCCGTTTGAGCAAATTGTTAGAAGATAAATCCGGTTACCGTTTAATGGAAAGTCTAGGTACCGAACCCAGTGTTTACTATCTGCCACCTGTTGACCGTCTGGTAAACTATGAAGATGGGTTGCCTTTCTATACCGAATTTCAATCGGTCGAAAAACCTTCTGAAGAATGAAAAAGTTAGATGCCATCGTTAAGGATCTAGCACCCAGAAATTTTGGAAAAAGGGGTGTCCTGTGGATCGGTTTTTTGGTCGTACTTATTGTATTGGGTATCATCGCCTATGCAGATCAGGTAATACAAGGACAGAAAGTGACCAATATGCGGGATTACGCGCTATGGGGAATATATATTTCCAATTTTGTCTTTTTTGTGGCTACCAGTTTCGTTGGCTCGGCTATAGTGGCCATCTTACGCCTTACTAATAACAGTTGGAGAACACCGCTGGTGCGCATAGCAGAGATCATAACCCTGGCCTGTATTATTATGGCAGGGATTACCATTACTATTGATATGGCGCGTCCGGACAGGGTAATGAATCTATTTATTCATGCAAGGTTACAATCCCCTATAACCTGGGATATCATAATTATTCCCACCTTTATTGTGATCAGCCTGTTGATGCTCTATTTTCCATTATTACCAGATTTTGCAATTCTTCATAAGTATTTTGAAAAATCGAAACCAAGATTGAGCAAATGGTACGGTATTCTATCATTGAAATGGAGCGGGAATCCGGTACAGAAAGCACTTCATGCCTCATCATTACAAACTTTATCTATCTTAATATTACTGGCGGGTATTCTATTACAGACAATAGATGCCTGGCTTTTCTCAACTACCTATAGGGTGGGTTGGGACAGCTCTGGTCTGGCTCCTTATTTTATATCTGGTGCCTTTGTTGCAGGTATTGGAGCTTTAGTAACAGTAGTCTATATAGTTCGCAGAACACGAAAGCTAGAAGCATATATTACTGAGGATCATTTTGACAAACTAGGTAAACTCCTTGCATTGGTATGCATTATTTATTTGTATTTCAACATCAATGAGTACCTCGTTCCTTTCTTTACAGCAAAAAAAGGGGAAGATGTTCATATAAATGCATTACTAACAGGACATTATGCCGGCCTATTCTGGTTTGTAACCCTTGCAGGTCTCGTTTTACCAATCATCCTTTTATTTTTCAAAAAAGGTAGAAAACCATTATCCTTATTTCTAATTGGGATGGTAGTTGTTATTAGTTCATGGTGGAAGCGTTATATTATTATTACCCCTACCCTTTTAGAACCCTTTTTGCCTATTCAAGGGGTGCCGGAATCCTGGCGATCCTATTTTCCCAGTCTACATGAATGGACCATCACCGTAGCTACGCTGGCAATGGCCCTTTTGATCATCACATTATTAGTACGTTATCTTCCGGCAGTTCCAATTCAACGGATCTACGATGAGCAAAAAGAAGCAGAAACCTTAAAAAAGATACCGTCATGAGAAGATCTACCATCTTAAGGCCTGCATGGATTATTTATCTGGGCATCTTCTTACTTCCCATACTCTTTGGCGATGTAAACGCTCAAGAAGTTGAAAAGACAGCTGTTAGGCTAAAATTAGACTATACTAAGGTTATGGACGGTCAAAGTTATCTGGACATAAAGGCCA
>CBDUON010000304.1:0-1887 GCA_965368835.1 uncultured Eudoraea sp.
AGAGCTATACACGTTTCCTCGATATCCAAAAAGCAGAAACCCAGGCGAGAGAAGCACAGATAGAAGCAGCATTGGAACGGGTGCGGGCAGCTTCCATGGCCATGCACAAAACGGGAGAAATAAGTGAGGTGGTTACTGTATTATTTGATCAGTTAAATCATTTAAATGTACCATTCTTACAGATATGGATAACCATTCTAAATTTAGATAAAGATTACTTTGACATCTGGTTTTCTCCTCTTGAAGGTGTTTACGAGACTACTCAATATTTTACAATGCCTAGTATGTATTTTGAGGATACGGCCATAAAAACGTGGAGGTCAAAAGCACCTTTCTCATATCGATCTTTAAAGTCTGTTGCTGAAGTTGACGAGTTTATTAATGCATGTGATGCGATTACAGGATCAACCTATTTTTCTCATGGTCGTAAAATAAAAAACTACAATCAACTTGAGTTCATTGAAGCACGGCATGAATATGGTTTTATCAGCAAATCTAATACCGAACCCCCTACCGAAACAGAAGCCAACATACTTCAAAGGTTTGCCAAAGTTTTTGAACAAGCCTATACACGGTTCTTAGACATTGAAAAAGCAGAAGCTCAGGCAAGAGAATCCCAAATAGAGGCTGCTCTGGAAAAAGTGCGGAGCCGGTCCCTGGCCATGCAAAAGCCGTCAGAATTACAGGAAGTGGTAGCCGTGGTTGGTGATA
This sequence comes from uncultured Eudoraea sp., assembly GCA_965368835.1. Lineage (GTDB taxonomy): Bacteria > Bacteroidota > Bacteroidia > Flavobacteriales > Flavobacteriaceae > Muriicola. The sequence continues at coordinate 712 of CBDUON010000304.1, forward strand.
AGTTACAGGAACTAGGGGTAATTCTAGATTCGGGTGGCGTTGTGATCTGTACTTATTTCCCGGATTCCAAAGACGTGATGCACTGGACGGCCACCTTCGATGCCGCACATCCTTCCGTCCCCTATTATCTGCCCTATTTTGATACCCCCATATGGAAAGAAACATGGGCCTCAAAATGGGAATCGGATGATGACTTTTTCGAAAAAATCTTCTCTTTTAAAGACAAGAATCATTTTTTCCACAAAGCTTTTGAAATTTCAGATTATAAGAATCTGCCCGAGGAACACAAAAAAGAAATATTGTCGGTTAAAACCCACGCCCTTTCTTTTGCATGGCAAACCAATTCGGCCCTGATGATCCCATCTCATACGGGGAAATTATTGCCGGAAGAGCACAAGATCATACTAAAGCGTTTTGCCAGGGTCTTTGAACAGGCCTATATCCGCTTTATGGACCTGCAAAAGGCAGAAGCCCAGGCCAGGGAATCCCAAATTGAAATCGCCCTGGAAAGAGTGCGTTCCCGTACCATGGCCATGCACAAAAGTGAGGAATTGGGAGAAGTGGCTGCCGTATTGTTTGAACAGATCAGCACCCTCACCTATGCCCCGGAGCGATTCAATATAGCCATTGGCAACAAGGAAGAAGAATCCTTCGATATCTGGGTAACAGACCAAAAGGGCCATGAGGTCAGCAAACGATTTATGTTTCAGGTAGACAAGTCGCCTGTGGTTAGGGAAGTATTCAACGCCTGGGAGAAAGAGCCTTACATTGTTCAGGATCTGCATGGCAAAAAACTGCAGGAATGGGTACGTTATATGCAGGAGGAAATCGGACTCCCTTTTGACGAAGCCCGTTTAAGTGAGCACCGGTATATCAACTCGGTCTTCTTCTCCCACGGATGTATCGGGATAACCACCAATGAACCGCCGGAAGAAGAGGTGCTGGAGCTAATCAGCCGTTTTGCCAAGGTATTCCAGCAGACATATGTTCGCTTCCTGGACCTGCAAAAAGCGGAAGCACAAGCCCGGGAATCACAGATAGAGGTGGCCTTGGAAAGGGTCCGGAGTCGCGCTATGGCCATGCATCATTCCGATGAGCTGACAGATGTGCTTGGGGTGTTATTTAATCAGTTTGATTTTCTTGGAATTAACCCGGTGCTCACCCATCTGACGCTTT
>CBDUON010000305.1:0-1871 GCA_965368835.1 uncultured Eudoraea sp.
TGTTCATAGCTTTCTTTTTTATCCTTGGGGCGCTCCCTCCCGAAATATCATTTAGCAATGCTTTAAAGGTGGCAGGTGCCAGTGAAAAATTAAATATCCTGGATTTTGATCTAAACACTTCTAGCAGATATACTTTCTGGAGTGGCATCACAGGTGGCTTCTTTCTTGCTCTGGCATATTTCGGTACAGATCAAAGCCAGGTGCAGCGCTACCTGTCTGGCAAGTCTATAAGAGAAATGCAGCTTGGACTTATTTTCAACGGCATTTTTAAGATCCCTATGCAGTTCTTTATTTTATTGGTTGGGGTCATGGTATTTGTCTTTTATCAATACAATCCTTCACCTATCAATTTTAATCCGGCTGCAAGGATCGCTGTTGAAAATTCGGAATATGCGGAAGACTACAGAGAACTAGAAGAGAGACATAAGGAAATTGAGCTCGAAAAGACCATGGCTCAGGATGAGTTCTACGGAGCACTAAAATTACAGGAATACGCCGCTACCATGGAAGCTAAGCAACATATCCTGGCAGTAAATCAAAAGGAAAAAGTAAACAGGGAAAAAGCCAAATTACTGATCTCACAGGCCGATTCCTTAGTACAAACAAATGATAAGGATTATGTATTTATACATTTCATCCTAAACAATCTGCCCAAAGGATTAATTGGCTTATTATTGGCTGTCATCCTCTCGGCTGCCATGTCCTCTACAGCCTCTGAATTAAATGCCCTCGGCACCATTAGCGCACTAGATCTCTATAAACGAAATAAAAAAGGCGAGTTTACTCAAAAACATTATGTGAAGGCATCCAAAGCGTTTACTTTACTTTGGGGGATAATTGCTATTGGCATAGCTTGTGTAGCCGATCTGTTTGACAATTTAATTCAGTTGGTGAATATTATTGGTTCAATTTTTTATGGCAATGTACTTGGTATTTTCTTACTGGCCTTCTTTTTTAAGTTCGTTAAAGGCAACGCAGTATTTGTAGCAGCAGTTATTACCCAGATCATTGTGATTGTGGGTTACCAATTAGACTGGATGTCCTATTTGTGGCTCAATGCCTTTGGATGTGCACTGGTCATTATATTTGCTATGATCCTTGAGGTCTTTGATCGCATTCTGAAGAACCCACCACTAGAAACATAAAAAACCCCTGTGGATACAAGGGTTTCTATTTGTTCAGAATAATAATCTTATGCTACATAGCGCCCCACTCTTTCAGGGAATCCTCGTTCATTTTTACATAATCCGCATTGTTAGCAGCTTTGGCAGCAGCTAAAGATTTTTTTGCGGCTTCTATCGCACCTTTCTTATTTCCCATTTTTGCGTAGATCAGGGACTGAGCTCGCATCATCCAGTAGGCTTTCTCATTCATGGATACAGCTTTGTCTATCCATGTCTTCGCCTTGTTTAGGTCCATTCCCTCATCGAAGTAAAAGGTAGCAGCTGAAAAGTAATCATTGGCAGAAGGACCTCCCATTGTTGCGTCAATACTTTTCAAGGTCATCTCTTTGGAAGGTACCATAAATGGTACACCCACATAGGTGTTTTCCCAAAGTATACCCAATGTGGCACCACTGCTGTGCATATCGTCAAAGGTAATTGTGAATGTTTCAATAGGCATTTCCATGGTCATGGTATTTACCTTTATTTGGGCAGCAATCTTACTTTCATCCAATTCCTGTGGTGCTCCGCCTCCATCTGACTCAGTGTAAAAGTAAACATCCCATGAAGTCGCGCTTGGCTTGGTAAAGATGGCGTAGGTGCCGGCTTTTAAAGACCCGTCTCCAACAGTTACATCAGTACTAAAAGTGATTTTAGTTCTTGCATTGGCTCCGGTTCTCCATATTTTATCAAAAGGCACCAAATTTC
>CBDUON010000306.1:0-1828 GCA_965368835.1 uncultured Eudoraea sp.
CAAAATCACTTCTTGCAATTCTTAAAGAGTTGTTAAGGAAGTAAATTGTATGCATCTTTTATGGCCATTGTAAAAGCCCTGATTTTAAGACTATAAGATATATATTTGATTTAAAATAAGAGATGGATTATTCTAATAGTTTGATGCTTGGATGCCTGTTTGTGGGTATAGCCTTCTATATTACCGGGAATATACTTAGAATGTATCCTCCTAAAAAGATCAACCGCTTGTATGGTTATAGAACGCCTTCCTCAATGAAATCTAAGGAGCGATGGGATTTTGCACAAATTTTCGCTGCCAAGGAAATGATCAAACAAGGATTTTTACTTACTATGATCGGAATTTTTTTCGGGTTTTTATTTCAGTTCGATGAAACAATTAATATCATCCTCCTTGTTTCTTTCGTCCTGGCAAGCTGTATAGCAATGATAATTTTTACGGAAAGGGCCATAAAAAAGAACTTCCAGGAATGAAGCTCTGGATGTAGCAAACAGTTGGTTATTCAACTCCCTTGTAGATCTGCCCATCCTTCATTACAAACATAACCTCCTTCATTACTCCAATATCTTTGGAAGGATCGCCTTTAACTGCTATAATATCGGCCAGAAAATCTTTTTTTAGGGTACCCACCCTCTCCAGATGAAAGACCCTGGCATTTACGCTGGTAGCAGCTTTTAAAACATCAATTGGTTTCATACCATAGGAAACCATGAGATCCATTTCTCTGTAGTTCTCTCCGTGGGGAAAGACGCCTACATCACCTCCAAAGATTATGGTTACGCCCGATTTAAGTGCTAAGGAAAAAGATTCTTTCTTAGCGAGGATCCTGGGAGAAGCTACTTCTTTTTCTTTATCCCATCCTCTGTATTGTTCTATAGCATCACCGGCAGCCAGGGTAGGGCACAGGGCCACTCCTTTTTCTTTCATTAATTGAAATATCTCTGATGTTCCTCCATCACCATGCTCAATGGTCTCAACCCCTGCCATGATCGCCCGGCGCATGCCTTCCGGTGTACTGGCGTGTGCCACCACGTAGCTGCCGGCGCTGGTAGCTGTGGCCACCATGGCTTCCAATTCCTGAGGCAGGAAAGTAGGCTCTGACGCAGCTCCGGGAGTCCATCTATAATCGGCATATACTTTTATAAAATTAGCGCCATTTCCAAGTTGTCTTCGTACGGTCCTTATCACTTCATCCGTTCCGCTGGCAGTTTCCGCCCCTAAAGGAACATGTACGCCATCATGAAACCCCTTTGGGCCATAAGCCCCTGTGGCAACAATGGCTGGCCCGGCTACTAACAGGCGAGGACCTGGAATGATCCCTTCGTCTATGGTCTTTTTTAAATAAACATCGGTATAGCCTGCACCTTCAGCTCCCAGATCGCGCATGGTTGTGATACCCGCCATCAGTGAATTCTCTGCATGTACAACACCTCTGATCGCTCTTTCCGCAGGAGATTCCTTGAGTACCTGGTCATTCCAGGATGTCTCATTATAAGGGTGCAGCAGGAGGTGGGAGTGACCCTCAATGATGCCTGGCAGTAAGGTCATGCCTGGGAGTGAAATCCTTGTAATCCCAGCAGTCTTCTTAAGTCCGGCAGGAGAGCCGGCATATATTATTTGGTTTTCTTCTAGCATCACTACCCATCCTTCGTGCATGGATTCTCCGTCGAAAACACGCTCCGGTATCAAAAGGGTCTGACCATAACCAGAAAAGTAACCGAGCACAATTGCAAGCAAGCTTACTTTTGTTAAAATTGATTTCAAGAAGTTTAGATTATTAAAGAAATTCATACAATACTGATTATTGATTTTCCGCATGTGAAGCAAT
>CBDUON010000307.1:0-1822 GCA_965368835.1 uncultured Eudoraea sp.
TGAAATCTGTTGGCGAGGTTATGGGAATAGGGCGATCTTTTCAGGAGGCCCTGCACAAGGCTACCCAGTCACTGGAGATAAAACGAAATGGATTAGGTGCTGACGGGAAAGGCTATACCAACTACGATCAGATAATCAGTAAGCTTACTATTCCCAGCTGGGACCGAGTTTTTGTGATCTATGATGCTATTCAATTGGGCATACCACTTAGCAGGATCCATGAGATCACCAAGATAGATATGTGGTTTCTGAAACAATATGAGGAACTACACTTTTTGGAACAGGAAATTTCCAAATACACCGTAGAGAACTTGCCCAAAGACCTGCTGTTGGAAGCCAAGCAAAAGGGCTTTGCAGACAGGCAGATTGCTCATATGCTCGATTGCTACGAAAGTGAAGTTCATAAAAAGAGAACCTTACTTGGCATTAACCGGGTTTATAAATTGGTAGATACCTGTGCGGCAGAATTCAAGGCAATGACACCTTATTACTACTCTACCTTTGAGGAGGAAATAGAAACCGCAGATGGAAATAGATTTGTGGCCAATGATAGTGTGGTTACGGAAAAGAAAAAGATCGTGGTTCTGGGATCTGGTCCAAACAGGATAGGGCAGGGGATAGAATTTGATTACTGTTGTGTTCACGGTGTCCTGGCTGCCGCTGAGTGCGGTTATGAGACGATAATGATCAATTGTAACCCGGAAACAGTTTCAACCGATTTTGATACGGCAGACAAGCTTTATTTTGAACCTGTGTTCTGGGAACATATTTACGATATTATTTTACATGAAAAGCCGGAAGGCGTAATTGTGCAATTGGGCGGGCAAACTGCTCTTAAACTTGCTGAGAAACTAGACAAGTATGGCATAAAGATCATGGGGACCAGCTTTAAGTCGCTCGATCTTGCCGAAGATCGCGGTAGCTTCTCCAGACTACTTCAGGAAAACAAAATCCCTTACCCAGAATTTGGGGTAGCAGAAACTGCGGATGAAGCACTGGCCTTATCTGATCAACTTAATTTCCCGCTTTTGGTAAGACCCTCCTATGTATTGGGAGGTCAGGGAATGAAAATTGTCATCAACAAGCAAGAATTAGAATCGCATGTGGTTGACCTGCTCCAAAAGATCCCGAATAATAAATTATTGCTAGATCACTATCTGGATGGGGCTATAGAGGCAGAAGCAGATGCCATTTGTGATGGAAAAGAGGTATATATTATTGGCATTATGGAACATATAGAACCTTGCGGGATCCACTCCGGAGACTCTAATGCTACCTTGCCGCCGTTTAATCTGGGTGAATTTGTAATGCAGCAGATCAAGGATCATACAAAGAAAATAGCCCTGGCCTTAAACACCGTTGGACTCATTAACATCCAATTTGCCATCAAAGACGATATTGTATATATCATTGAGGCAAACCCGAGAGCCTCCAGAACTGTTCCGTTTATTTCCAAAGCATATGGTGAACCATATGTGAATTATGCTACCAAGGTGATGTTGGGTGAGAAAAAGATCAAGGATTTTACTTTTAATCCGCAATTGGAAGGGTACGCAATTAAGCAACCCGTATTCTCATTCAATAAATTTCCAAATGTGAACAAGAACCTGGGGCCGGAAATGAAAAGTACAGGAGAGAGTATTCTATTTATTGACAGCCTTAAGGACGACGAATTCTACAACCTGTATACCAGAAGGAAGATGTACTTAAGCAAATAGGGAATCTGTTTCTGCCTATATAGTTGGCGGCGGTTACTCTTCCCACTCCGTATGGAAAATACCCTCCTTGTCTGTTCGTTCGTATGTATGAGAACCAAAATAGT
>CBDUON010000308.1:0-1813 GCA_965368835.1 uncultured Eudoraea sp.
GGAAGACCAACTTCCTGGGCTGCTAAAGCCTATTTAGGAAAAGCGCATATGTTCCAGTCAGATTATACTGCAGCAGCTACCTTGTTAACCGATGTGATCAACAATGGACCTTATTCTTTATTACCTGAGTTCCTGGATAACTTCAGATTAGCAGGTGATAACAGTGTAGAATCTATTTTTGCTATTCAGTTCACAACAGACGGAGGACAATCATTTAACGGAAACAGAGGTGGTACATTAAACTTCCCTAATCCGGGACCATTTGGTTCTTGCTGTGGCTTTTATCAGCCAACACAAGATCTTGTGAATGCATATCAGACAGATGGAACAGGACTTCCATTGTTAGATACATTTAACCAAACTGACGTAGCGAATGATTACGGTGTAGAAAGTGCCGATCCATTTGTTCCGGAAGTAGGGCCACTAGATCCAAGACTAGATTATACCGTAGGACGTAGAGCAATAGATTACAACGGATACGGCCCGCATATAGGTAAGGATTGGATCCGTGCCAGCTTTGCAGACATTTCAGGTCCATATCTACCTAAGAAAAATGTATATCAGGCCGGAGAAGATGCAAATGTAGGTACTGGTGCATGGGGAGAACAACGTTCTGGAATCAATTACCACATAATCCGCTACGCAGATGTATTGCTAATGGCTGCTGAGGCTGCTGTTGAAGCTAATGATCTTGCCACTGCCTTGAATTATGTGAACCAGGTTAGGAACCGTGCCAAGAATATGTCTTATGTACAAAATGATACAGGTACAGGACCAGCTGCTAATTATCAGATTGAGCCATATGCATCTTTCGCCGATCAGGCAACTGCCAGAAAAGCAGTTCGTTTTGAAAGACGTTTGGAATTGGCCATGGAAGGACATCGTCTTTTTGATTTAAGAAGATGGGGTGTTGCTGAAACTGTGTTAAATGCTTATGTAACAAACGAAGCTCGTACCATTACTAATTTTGGTCAAAAGGCAGGTACATTTACAGCAAACATGAACTTATTACCTATCCCGATCAACGCGATCGATTTAAGTGGAGGGGTATTGACTCAGAATCCAGGGTTCTAAGAATTAAACCAATCTAATTTGAAAACAGGGCATGTTAAATGCCCTGTTTTTTGTTTATAATACTGCCGTGAATTCCTATATTTAAGGCTTGAGATTTGAACCCTATGAAGACCTTTTTTAGTATATCTGTTGTTTTCCTCCTTTTTCTGGCTTCCTGCAACAATTCCGAATCCAAGACGGCACGGATCTTCAATAAACTGGAAAAAGAAGATACCGGCATTGCCTTTAAAAATCAACTCACAGAAAATGATTCCCTAAACTATTTCACCTATGCTTATATCTATATGGGGGGAGGGGTCTCTGCTGGAGACATTAATAATGATGGACTTATAGATCTTTTTTTTACTGGAAATATGGTCCCTAATAAACTATACCTGAACAAAGGAAATATGCGCTTTGAAGATATCTCTGACAGCGCAGGGATCCAGGGAGATGATAGATGGTATACGGGCACTACCATGGTAGATATTAACCACGATGGACTATTAGATGTATACTGCTCCGTTGGAGGGAAATTTGGGATAAAGGAAAATCAATTGTTTATCAACAACGGAGATCTCACGTTCACCGAAAAAGCCTCAGATTATGGCCTGGCAGATCCCGGAAATAGTGTTCAGGCCACCTTTTTTGATTATGACCTGGATGGGGACCTGGATGCGTATATAGCCAATTACCCCCCTACCCGCTTCGATGCGCCAAATAGCTTTTATAGTTTTAAACAACAATACCCTAAACCTAT
>CBDUON010000309.1:0-1811 GCA_965368835.1 uncultured Eudoraea sp.
TTAGTTCTTGCATTGGCTCCGGTTCTCCATATTTTATCAAAAGGCACCAAATTTCCAAATATGGTTCTTCCCCGCATAGAAGGACGGGAATATTCTACACTAACATCGGTTAAACCAACACGTTGTGTTACTGTTGAAAAAGGGCTCGGTTGAGGCGCCTGAATTTGCGCCTGCATAGATAAGGACGCTATAAAAGCGATGGCAATAAATACTACTTTTTTCATTTCATTTTGGGTTTAATGTTCCTAACAAAAATACCTATAAAAACATAGAGTTTAGTGTAGAATGAAAAAAGTCAGGTATTATACCTCAAGAGACTGCACAGAGACTGGCAAATAATGATCTACAACACTATAAATTTACTATTTGTTTAACTTTTTATATTTTTTATTAAACAATATAGTGCTTAGATTTGTTAAAAATAGAATATGAGCATGTACCGCTTAACGGCCAAACAGACCTTTCCTATTAACAGGCAAACTGCCTGGGAGTTTTTATCCAATCCTGCAAATTTAAAGGTCATTACCCCACCGGCTATGGGTTTTGAGATATTATCGGGGGCAGACAGACCCATGTTCCCGGGGCAGATCATCCAATATAAGGTACATCCTTTTCCTGGCTTTACTACCAAATGGGTCACGGAAATAACACATGTGAAGGATGGTTCCTATTTTGTTGATGAACAGCGTTTTGGGCCCTATTCATTATGGCATCATAAACACTTCATAAATGAGATAGAAGGAGGAATAGAAATGGAGGATGTGATAGATTACAAACTTCCACTTGGTATTCTTGGGCAATGGGCACATCCACTCATTGTTAAAAAACAATTGATGACGATTTTCAACTTTCGTGAAAAACAATTAGAAGCCCGATTTGGATGTCTCGACAAAATGAAAAACTCACTTGTCATTAAAAAGATATAAGTATGAAAAAAAATATTCTCCTTATAGGTGGATCACATGGGATAGGCCTGGAAATAGTATCTCTTTTAAAGGATACTCACAATCTATTCGTTGCCTCCAGGACGTCTGATGAGATAGCTTCCTTGCCTGTAACACATATCCCCTTTGATGTTTCCAAAGATGTGTTAGATCTGTCTCAACTTCCCGAAGCGTTAGATGGCTTTGTGTATTGCCCGGGCAGTATTAATCTGAAGCCTATTAAAATGATGGACCTGGAAGCGTTTAGGGCAGATATGGAAATTAATTTCTTTAGTTTAGTAAAAACAGTGAAAGAAGTTCTTCCAAAAATGACAGAAAACTCGTCCATGGTGTTTTTTAGTACTGTTGCTGTGGCAATGGGTATGCCTTTTCACACAAGTGTGTCTGCTGCCAAAGGAGCCATCGAAGGTTTTGCCAAGGCCTTGGCAGCCGAGTATGCACCCAGGATACGGGTAAACGTAATTGCGCCTTCCCTGGTAGACACCCCGTTGGCTTCGCGCTTACTGAGCAATGACAGAAAAAAAGAGATGATGGCGGAAAGACATCCGCTAAAACGCGTAGGTACTGCTCAGGATATTGCTCATATGGCCGTATTTTTACTAAAAGAAGAGAGTGGTTGGATGACAGCTCAGGTATTGGGTGTAGATGGAGGAATGTCATCTTTGAACATATCTTAATATGGAAAAAATTACCATTTTTTGGTTTCGACGAGATCTGCGACTCGAAGATAATACAGGGTTTAATAAAGCCTTAAAAGGAGACTTCCCGGTGTTACCCCTTTTTATCTTTGATCCCAATATACTTAGTGAACTTCCCGAAGACGATGCAAGGGTCTCGTTTATTTACAATACCCTTAAAAAAATAAGA
>CBDUON010000310.1:0-1804 GCA_965368835.1 uncultured Eudoraea sp.
TATCTTGAAGCTTCTTCGGAATCACCTTATTCCAATCCGGGAAACTCTGTTAATGTGGATATTGAGGTAGTTAACAGAAGTAATACTTTAATACAATTAAAATCAATTTCTATAGGAGATCAGCTTGCAGCTGAACCAATTATTAACCTGGATAATAATATAAAAGAGACTTTTACGATTCCACTGAAAATTCCTTCTACCAAAGGATATACAAGTCCTTACTGGCTCAGAGAAAAAGGTAGTTTAGGCATGTACAGGGTAGATGATTTTGATCTTATTGGAAAACCTGAAACCCCTCCCGCATTTATGGTAGCATTTTTACTTGAGATAAATGCGATTCCTGTTACTATAAAAAAGCCCGTAGTTTATCGCTATTCCAAACCAGACAAGGGAGAACTTTATAGTCCTTTCGAGATCCTCCCTCCTGCTACCGCAGGTATCAGGGATAAGGTACTCATCTTCGCAGATGCTTCGCCAAAAGAAATACCGGTAACCGTGAAAGCCCTGAAGGAAAATGTACAAGGAAAACTTCAACTGAAGGTACCTGAAGGTTGGAAGGTAGATACTGCCAGCATTCCCTTTAAGATCGAAAAAAATGGAGATGAAAAAACGTATTCTTTCTTAATTACCCCGCCTGCATCCGAAAACGAAGGTATTATATCCCCTGTTCTTACTATTGATGGCGCTGAAATATCGAAGGAATTGGTGATCATTGCCTATGATCATATACCTACACAATCTGTGTTGGTTCCCTCAGAAACTAAGGTTGTTCGCTTAAACATAGAAAAGGCCGGCCAGGATATTGGCTACTTAATGGGGGCCGGTGATGAGGTGCCGGAAAGTTTAGAACAAATAGGATATACAGTACACCGTATAGATCCAATTGATATTCAGCCAGGGTCATTGGATAAATATGATGCAGTGGTTGTAGGGATAAGAGCTTACAATGTTGTAGACGAATTAAAATTTAAACAAACCTTTCTTTTAGAGTATGTAAAGAACGGTGGAAATCTAATCCTTCAGTACAATACTTCAGGGAGAACCGGACTTAAATTTGAGAACCTGGCGCCCTATTCACTGGAAGTTTCGAGAGACAGAGTCACAGATGAAAACGCTCCGGTTACTATCCTAAATGAAAAGCATCCAATGATGAATTTTCCCAACAAGATAGTATCCAAAGACTTTGATGGCTGGGTACAGGAACGCGGACTTTATTTCCCGGATAAGTGGGATGCTGCCTTTACACCGGTACTATCCATGGCAGATCCCGGAGAAACGCCAAAAGAAGGAAGTCTTTTGATTGCCTCCTATGGAAAAGGAACGTACATTTATACCGGACTCAGTTTTTTCAGGGAATTACCTGCAGGCGTTGCTGGAGCATATAAATTATTCGCCAATATGCTTTCTCAAAATAAAGTAACATTGCAAAATGAAAATCCGGTAAAAGGAAAGTAATGGATAACTCTAAATCATGGAAAAAAGAATATTCGCTGGTGCTTATCCTGAATATCCTCTATGTGCTTACCTTTTATTTCATCATGATCTCTAACGCTTGATGCATGGGTAATTTAGACTGGTTCATACTCACAAGCACCCTTTTGTTTATCGTAATATACGGGGTATGGAAAACAAAGGGAAGCAAGAATGTCAGTGACTACGTATTGGGCGGAAAAGAAGCCCGCTGGTGGACCGTAGGTCTGTCAGTAATGGCCACACAGGCCAGCGCCATCACATTCCTTTCTACGCCGGGACAAGCCTTTCACGATGGCATGGGATTTGTCCAATTTTATTTTGGCTTACCCCT
>CBDUON010000311.1:0-1706 GCA_965368835.1 uncultured Eudoraea sp.
AATTCTACCTTAAAGCCCTCCAGGATCTTAAAGGAAAATTTGTGTTTGGAGGTTGCCAGTAATTCATATTCCGGTTGTCCTGCAACAAAGAGGAATAAGACGTCTTCGTTCTTGATGTACACTTTTATAACGGTTCCTGCCAGCTCATAATCGCCTACATACATTTCCAGGGTAGTCTTATCTACATCTATGGTGGTTGGAGTATGTTTAAATACAATAGGATCTTGCAGGGCTCCTTCAACTTTCATTTTTACGTCCGAGATATCACCTCCATCATTGGTGCTAAAATTAAATCTTAGTGGCCCTGTTCCGGTAGTATCAATTCCCGTTTCGGTTATTTCAAAAGGTTCAAACACATCGTAATGCACATGCTTTAAATAATAGTTGTTGAGTTTAAAATTGGCAATGAGGGAATCGTTCTTATTTTCAATTTGAAAGGCTCCATATCCGGGATTTTCATATTTTCCGGCATACTCTTGTAAAATATGAGAAGGCCTGGTGCCTTTAATAGCAGTAGAAGTTTCGTTGGCCTTCGCTTCTGCTTCCGCTTTCTTTGCTTTCTCTTGTCTCTCCATATAGACCTTAGCCCAGTTGGTTTTATCCTCTTTAAGGAAGCGGTCTGCCATAGTATTGCGCACCAAGCCGGGAACAGCCGACCCATTTTGGTTGGTCAGTACTACAATCCCTAAACTGTCTGAAGGAAAAAAGGCTACACTGGCGGAAAATCCGTCAATATTACCCCCGTGTTCTACCCTGTAATGTCCTCTGTATGATGCCAGGAACCAGCCATAGCCGTAATTGCCCATATGCATATCCGGAAATTCTTCTTCCGGTAACCCAGCACTGACTACCATTTGGGAACTGATGGCCTCTTTCAGATAGGTTTCGGGGATGATCTGTTTATCTCCATTCTTCCCATTATTTATCCAGGCCCGCACCCATTTGGACATGTCATTTACACTGCTGTTGATGCTTCCGGCCGGACTCATAGCGGCAATGTCATAATAATCCATTTTACTGATAATGCTGTCCTTTTTGAGCTCATAGCCATAGGCCGCATTTGTGCTTTCTTTCATTTCCTGAATACGGGTGTTAGAGCGATTCATCCCAAGGGGTTTTAGAAAGCGTTCTTCAATATTCTCTTCCCAGGATTTCCCGGTGATCTTTTCTGCGATGACTCCCTGAGCCAGGAACATAAAATTGTTGTAATACCATTGTTTCCGAAGGCCTGTAAAAGGTTCCTGATGTTCTATGCGCATCATAAGACTATCTCGGTGATCTGTGGGGAAGAGATACCATGAAAAGTCGTGTCGAGGTAGCCCGGTACGGTGACTCATCAGGTCTTTTAGGATGATCCCGTTATTCATCTCATCATTATAGAAGCGCAATTCGGGAATATGCTTAATGGGGCTGTCATCAAAGGTTAATTTATCTTCCTGCCTTAATTGACCCAGGATGGCGGAGGTAAAGGCCTTGGTACTGGAACCGATGGCGTAGAGCGTATTGGCATCCGCGGGCACTTTGTTTTCATAGTCCCTGTAACCATACCCTTTAGCAAAAATTATTTTATCGCCTTCCACTACGGCAACTGAGAAGCCCGGTGCTTTGGTAGCTTTTAAGATTGCATTGAGTTCTTTATCAATGCCATTTAATCGTTTGTCTTGTTGTGAAAAGGAAGAAGTGATAATACAGCATGCAAAAAGCGT
>CBDUON010000312.1:0-1677 GCA_965368835.1 uncultured Eudoraea sp.
GTTACTTGTGAAAAATAGTCTTTTTCAAGGCTGTTTTTAAGTGACTCCAGTCCAAGAATAACCCCACTTCCTTTATTACGGGAAGTAAACCTGGCGTCAACTTTTTTAAACCTCTTAGGCATAGCAACTTATTAAAAATAAACCTAATGTAAATTTAATGTTAATATTTTGCCAAAGGCTATATAAAAACCATAGAATTTCTAAGGTTTTGCTTTGAAAAGACTGATTTATAGAGAATTATCCTCCTATTTTCAGAGAAAGGGATAGAGAATTAAATGAACCCTCTGTTTCGGGATTCGGTGATCAATGCCTGATCATTTTGTTTTTCAACGCCAAAAAGCGACTTAAGTTGGCGTTTTCTATTCTCTATTCCCGGGAGGGAAAGTGAAATAAAGTTCACCATATCTTTGGTCTTTGTACCTATAGAGAGGTAATACAGTATTTTTTTGTCATTGTCATCTAATGAGATGTCCTGAGCCATCTTCCTGCGAATAGCTACCAACGCTTTCTGAGTGTAATAGGGGGGAGAAGTAAGAACAGTGTTTACCATGGCCTGCAGTGATTTCTGATCTATCTCCGACTTCACCATATATCCCTCCGGATCTACCGTTTGCATAATACTATTGATACGGTAATTATCGCTAAAGGAAGACATAAACACTATTTTGGATTTGGGAGACTTCTTTCGGGCATATATTCCAATATCTTCTCCTGTCTTTGCAGGGCCATCTGTTGGATTGGAAAGTTGAATATCTAATAACAGAATATCATAATTAATACCCTCAGCAGCTTCTTCAATTCTTTTAATTGCATCAGCATAGGATTTGGCAGTATCCATCTGTACTTTGAAACCCTCAAATTCTGTGTCTTCCAGGATAAACTTATAACCAAGGGTGGTCATTTCATGATCATCTACTGCTAAGATCTTAACCGTCTTCATATACATTTTCTTTAAACTTCCTGCAGGTCCTTAGGTAAAGGTATTTCTTTTTTTGCATCCTGCGAAATATGTTCCAGCGGGATTTCTAAAAGAACAGTTGTGCCAATTCCCGGGGCACTTCTGAGATACCAACTGCCATTAATTTTTTCTATTCGCGACTTTATATTCTTGTGGCCAATGCCTGCTTTGCCTTTGGAGGTATCAAAACCACGTCCATTATCCTGAATACTGATCACCATATTCTTTTCATTGGTTTCAAAAGAAATATAGACGGTAGTGGCGGCGGCATGTTTTACGCAATTTTGTAAACTTTCCTGTAAGATTCGGTAGAGATTTATCTTGGTGATCCCCTCAAGATTATCCCAGTCCAGGTCCTGATCGTAGGTAAAATGATATTTAATACCTACGGGTTCGCAAATAGTTTTTAGCAGGTTTTCTACGGAGCTCATAAAGTTATTCAACTTCTGATATGAAGTATCATTAAGCTCATGGGAGATAGCCCTAATCTCCTCTTGTACATCTTTTAACTTCTCAATGGCCTGTTCTCGTAATGCCACGGCAGCATCATCCGCTTTTTTATTAAGGCCCAGTAAGATCATCCGTACACCATTCATTTCTCCCAGCACTCCATCGTGTAGTTCTTCTGAGATCCTTTTTTGCTCGGATTGCTTTCCTTCTTCCACCTTCTGTTTCTGGGCAAGCATAAGGTTAAAGATCTCCTGGTTGGCTTCCTGCTG
>CBDUON010000313.1:0-1667 GCA_965368835.1 uncultured Eudoraea sp.
TATAATATGTATACAGCAATTAAATTACTTACCCTTCCACTGCTCTTTGTGCTTCTCCTTGCATTTGTGTATCCTGTAGACGGGTATGAGCGAACTGGTATCAAACGACTAAAAAGACTGGAATTAATACAGTCGGGAGAAATTAAAACCACAACACCATTACCCTCAGGTGCTTTAAGATCCTGGGAAGATATCCACCTGAATTTAACTAGCTTAAACAAGGATAGTCTGTCTACCTTTTTTAAAGAAGATGCCCAATTACAGAAAGATATAAGCGGGCTATTTAAAGGTCTGGACAGGAGCTATTCCCTCAGTATCGTGGATATTTCAGATCCGGCTAATGTTCGCTATGCCCATAGAAATGAAACCTTGGGGTACCAGCCCGGTAGTGTAGGTAAATTAGCTGTGCTGGTGGCGATATTTACTCAATTAGAGAAGATTTATCCAGATTCATGGGAGAACAGAATGGAATTGCTTAAGAACAAATCTGTTAAATCTGGTGTATGGGGTTTAACGGATGAACATACGGTGCCAATTTACAATATTGAGAAGAATACCCTGGTAAAGCGTCAGGTGATAGCTTCTGATGTTTTTACCCTTTATGAATGGGTAGATCATATGCTCTCAGTAAGTAATAATGGAGCTGCGAGTATTGTTTGGAGAGAGGCATTGTTAATGGCTGCTTTTGGTACTGCGTATCCGGAACTTACAGAGGAACAGGCATTGGCGTATTTTAAGGAAACACCAAAAAAGGAATTGACAGATCTCAGTAATGATGTAGTAAACCTTCCGCTTAGGGCTTTGGGTATTACAACCGATGAATGGAGGTTGGGAAGTTTCTTTACAAGAGGTGCAAACACCTATGTTGGAGATAAGGGAGGAAGCATTGGAACACCTTTAGGACTGATGAAATTTCTGGTTATGCTGGAACAGGGGAACGTAATAGATGAAGCCTCCAGTCTGGAGATGAAAAGATTGATGTATATGACAGATAGGAGGATCCGCTATGCACAATCTCCTGCTTTAAAGGAAGCTGCCGTCTATTTTAAATCAGGGAGTTTGTACAAATGTGACCGAAGCAAAGGAGAACCATGCGGTAAGTATCAGGGAAATGTTCAAAATTTTATGAACTCTGTCATCATAGTTGAACATCCTGATAATTGCAAGTATATGGTGGTGCTGATGTCTAATGTGCTTCGTAAGAATTCGGCCTCGGACCATATGTATTTAGCCTCAGCAATAGATAAAATTATTCGCAAAGGTTAGGCTGCCAATAATTTTTTAAGGATTTGGGATGCGAAATCTTCTATTCTTTCATCCTCATTGGTCTGCATCATTTCCACAAGTGGCCTGTACTTAATATTCATTTGTTGCCCAATTAGGAATAAGACCGCGAGCTTAATTTTATGATCATTAGCCTGCAGTAAACTCTGGAAACATTCATATTCTGTTGGTACCTTGGTAATCAGACTTTGCTGCACTTCTTCCGAAGTAACATCCAGGATAGTGTTTTCTATGATGGGTAATAACTTTCGTTTTAGATCCCCGTATAATAGATTGTCCAGATATTCTATGGCTTTAGACTGTGCATCTTGTTTATCACTTAAGATACCTTCATAGGCTATTTCGATATCCTTGGGGCCATATTTTAAACCCAGTAATTTAAA
>CBDUON010000314.1:0-1560 GCA_965368835.1 uncultured Eudoraea sp.
TTGAAGCTCCTAACTGGAGTACGGATGGAAGTTATTTCATTATTAATCAGGACGGATTACTCTATAAAATATCGGGCAATGGCTCAGAGAAAGAGCTGATTCCTACCAGTTTTGCCCGGCAGTGTAACAATGATCACGGGATATCTCCTGACGGTACATTATTAGCGATCAGCAATAACGATCTCCTGGAAGGAGCTACAGGCGGCACTTCCCGTATTTATGTCCTGCCGGTTGAGGGAGGTGAACCCAAACTCATTACAGAGAAAATGCCATCTTACTGGCATGGTTGGTCCCCTGATGGAAAGAAGGTGGTATATACCGCCTTGCGCAATGGCGAATATGATATCTATCAAATTGCCTTGAACGATACTATTGAGGTACAATTAACCAATGCTCCTGGTTTAGATGACGGGCCGGAATACAGTCCGGATGGGAAGTACATTTACTATAATTCCTTCCAATCTGGTGTCATGGAACTATGGCGAATGAGTCCTGACGGTACCAAGAAGGAACAACTTACCAATGACGTTTATTCCAATTGGTTTCCTCATCCCTCCCCGGATGGAAAATACCTTGCCTTTCTATCATATTTGGAAGATCAGGGACAAAATCATCCTGCTTTAAAAAAGGTTTCGCTGCGTTTGTACAACCTACAAGACAGGACCATCCGCACACTCTGCTCTTTTACCGGAGGACAGGGCACTATTAATGTGCCTTCATGGGCACCTGACTCTAAGAAATTTGCCTTTGTATCATATCAAAATAATAAATAAAAAAACGTATAAGATGATATTCAATAGAATCGCTTTACCCTACTTACTACTTCTTTTTTTCCTGAGCAACAGTTTCTACGGAGTGTCTCAATCATTTGATTTTAAAATAGATCATTACTCTATGATCGTGGAAGATTTGTCAAAAACAGGAGATTTTTATAAAGAAGTATTAGGTTTGAAAAACATTCCCCACCCTACCAATGCCGAAGGTTTTCGATGGTTCTCCATTGATGGCAGATCACAGTTACACTTAATACTTAAAACTGAGGTGGCCAGGGAGAAGAATAAAAGCGTTCACCTTTGTCTTTCAACGGCAGATCTGCCGGCCTTTATAAGCTATCTGAATAAAGAAAATATCCCATTCTGGGACTGGCCGGGAACACCAGGCGCAGTTTCTAACAGAGAAGATGGCGTTCAACAGATCTATCTGCAGGATCCGGAAGGGAACTGGGTAGAGATCAACAATGCCGGTTAGAAGCGGCATCTATACCAAAGTACTGCGCGTTAACATATCTATAAGACACAGGCATCATGGCAATTCTTATTTTTAACAACAAATAAACTTGTATGTCTAAGTCTATTAAAAAAATAGTCCCACTTGGATTCCCCTGGGAAACAGAAGATCCTTTTTTATTTTGTGTTTATCACCTGGATCATTATCCCAAAGGGAATGACGAAATGGGACCTGCCGCCTCACTGGAAGGTCGTAATCTTGGGAACGATTTTGCCCCGAATGCTCAGGGATGGAGAATGTATCACGGGCAAACAATTCCCGGATTTCCATACC
>CBDUON010000315.1:0-1558 GCA_965368835.1 uncultured Eudoraea sp.
TTTTAGTCCTGGCCAACAGGGCTATAAAGAAGGATGAAGATCTCGTAAAATCTGTTGATCGTTTGCGTTAAACCTAACATCTTAGTAGTATTAGTGCGTGAAACCCCGGTAGCCATACCGGGGTTTTTTGCTTTTTACTATGAAATAGGACCCTCAAAGGGAAATAAATTGGCTTAAAGAGCTGCACGTTTTCCCAATTCTATCACTTCCAGGTTTTTAATGTCCTTCCCATCAATTTCAAAGCGCAACATAGTTCTCATCAGATGAAAGCCCTGTTTTCCGCAGGCACCCGGATTCATATGCAGTAAATTCAACTTTTTGTCCCACATCACCTTTAAAATATGAGAATGTCCACTAATAAAAAGGTTGGGGGAATTTTCTTGAATGCTCCGTTTTATCTTTGGGCTATATCTGTTGGGATATCCTCCAATATGCGTGATCCAAACATCGACCGCTTCACATAGAAATCTTTGGTGCAGGGGGAACTCCTGTTGTAACAGGCCATTGTCTATATTGCCATGTACGGCCTTTAAAGGTTTAATTGCAGCCAGTTTATCGGCAACCTCAAAGCTTCCAATATCTCCGGCATGCCATATTTCATCTGCCTGTTTCGCATATTTCAGAATGGCTTCGTCCAGATATCCATGGGTATCAGACAGGAGTAAGATTTTGGTCATTTAGGGGTATATTTGCCAGGAACAAAAATAAGACTTCGCATTGAGATATTTTGTTGAATTTTCATATGATGGTAAAGCGTATCATGGATGGCAACGACAACCCAACGCTACAAGTGTTCAACAGACCCTGGAAGAGGCCATGACCACTCAACTCAGAACTCCTGTTCAATTGGCAGGTGCTGGCCGCACAGATACCGGGGTACATGCCAGGCAATTGTTTGCACATTTTGATATAGATACGCCTTTAGAGGCCGAAGAACAGGTTCATCGCTTAAACGCCTTTCTTCCTGATGATATCGCTATCCATAATATCATTCAGGTCAATGACAAGGCTCATGCCCGCTTCGATGCTCTGGAACGCACTTACGAATATTGGGTCTTGCAATACAAGGACCCTTTTTACCGGGATTGGGCACATTATATACATCTTCCTTTAGACGTAGAGGCCATGAATAAAGCAGCATCATTGCTGCTTGAACATACAAATTTTGAGTGTTTTTCTAAGTCGAACACCGATGTTAAGACCTATATATGTCAGCTAAAAAAGGCACAATGGAAAGAAGATAAGGGCAAACTTGTCTTTACCATCACAGCCGATCGTTTCTTGCGCAATATGGTTAGGGCCATAGTGGGGACATTGCTAGATGTAGGCCTGGGGAAGACCACAGTAGAGAATGTTAATAGTATTATAAAAAGCAAGGACAGGGGGGAAGCCGGCGTTTCGGTGCCCGCAAAAGGATTATATTTGACGAAGATTACGTACCCTAAGACCCTTTTTGATCTTAATGGATAAAGATACCGGCAAAGCATTTGATTACAAACTCTTTAAGAGGTTAATTGCCCAGACAAGACCCTATCGCCTTACCTTTTATGGGGTTGCC
>CBDUON010000316.1:0-1549 GCA_965368835.1 uncultured Eudoraea sp.
ACCCACAATTGTCCTTTAGAATCCTCGTAGATGGCATTAATATCTCCAAGAGACATTTTAGCATTGCTTGCATTATTAGAGTAGTGTTGCTGAAAATCACCATCGGTTAGGTGAAGCGCTATGCCATTTTTTGTGCCTACCCAAAAGCGGTTTTTACTATCCTCAAAAAGGTGGAAAACGGTATCATTGGGAATGCTACGAGGATCCTT
The DNA here is from genome assembly GCA_965368835.1 of uncultured Eudoraea sp. Classification (GTDB taxonomy): domain Bacteria; phylum Bacteroidota; class Bacteroidia; order Flavobacteriales; family Flavobacteriaceae; genus Muriicola. The sequence continues at coordinate 210 of CBDUON010000316.1, forward strand.
AGGATCGTGTTTTAATAATTCTATTTGTCTGTTCTTAGGTGCCTGTTTGTATAAATTAGGCCTGGTACCTAACCATAATAGACCGGAATGATCAAGAAGTGCCTTAAAAGCAAAAAAATTATAACCCTTAGGAAGAATATTGATATCATCATTAAATTCTTCATTAAAATGGATAAAGGATTTCGTTGAAAAATCATAATAGATATATGAGAATGGTTCTCCCTGTGAATAGGCAGTATAACCAGAGGTAGTTCCAAACCAAATCCCATGTTGGTTTTGTGTAAATACACTTAATTGATCAATTTTTTTAGGTCGTTGAACAAATTTTAAGGGTCCTTCCCCATATTTAAAATGGACTATACTCTCTTTTTCCGGATCTATTAAAGTAATATTACCTTGTTCCTGAAAGATCCAGATCTGTCCAAGTATATCTTCAAATGCGTAAAGTAAACCGTATGATAGCAAGGTGTTGTCTTCATCAGGATAATTCGTGTATGCCTTAATACTTTCCTTCTGTACCGGGTCCCAAACATAAAGACCATGATCTCCCCATATCAGAAAATGTTGGTCGTTACCGGGTGCAATAAGTCGAATAGTATCTTTCACAGAAGTCCCCGGTATCATTGCCCCTGACGGAATCACCTCCTCAAAAGAGTCTTTTGTATCATCCCAGACATTAAGAGTTCCTGGATGTTTTAATTGCCAGACACTGCTGTCTGCTGCAACTTCTAACAACTCAAAATTTAGTACAATATCATTATATCTATCATGAAATTGTTCGTGCGGATAGGTTGATACTGTTCCTTTATTTCTATCTAATCTCGCCAGTACAAGCGTATCTCTATTCCCATTAAAAAACCAGATATTTTCACGTGAATCTCCAAAAAGCATCTCATTTCCAAAATATGACAATCCATCAGGATTTTTTGGATCTTGCAAATAATTTTTGAAACGTTCCGTTTTTGGATCAAAAGAGGCTATTCCTTGTCCATAACTCCCAACCCAAAGAGTGCCATCTTTTGCTTTAATTAGTCCACCGTTTCCGCCTTTAAGCTGTAGGCTAGTAGAATCTTTTTTATCAGATACACCCCTATAAACCCTTAAGTTGTAACCATCGTATTTTACGAGGCCATTCTGGGTGGTAAGCCAAATAAAACCCTGGTCGTCTTGTATTATAGAGCTTATATATTCTTCCGGCAACCCTTCAGCCACCCCATACTTTTCAAAGGCTATTTTTTCTGTTTGGGCCAGCACTGATACTCCACAAAGTAGCAGCGTTATGATAAGGAATCTTTCAATGAATTTTAATAAGTTGGTATGCGGCATTGGTGGTTTTTATG
>CBDUON010000317.1:0-1539 GCA_965368835.1 uncultured Eudoraea sp.
TATTATATTCCTTTGATATTAAAGCCTTTAAAAAAGATTCTTTAAATCCGGCCACTGTTATTGCGGTAGATGACCTGTTTACAAAAGATGTTCAGGCTCTTGGGATGCCAGACAGATTAAAAAAACGTTATAAAGCTACTCGCCTGGATGCGGACAGAAGCTATTTGGAATCACTTAAGAGTTATCCTCTCAATATAGAAGCCAGGCATGTAAAAACATACAATGCAGCAAGTCCACCTTCTAATTCTAGTCTTGGTTCTATCTCTATTGAGATAAACAATTCTATGATATTGCTCCCTAAGGAACCAATGAAACGTCGCTATTTTGATGAACGAGTAGGGTGGTTTGCCAGAGGTCAGGTAGATTACGGACTCGATGCTCAGGAAAGTAAGACCATTACCTTTTTGGATCGATGGAGACTGGAAGTGAAGGACGAAGACTTGGAAAAGTTTAAGAATGGTGAACTGGTTGAACCTAAAAAACCGATCATCTATTATGTAGACAGAGCAACACCTAAACAGTGGATACCGTTTATTAAGCAAGGTATTGAAGACTGGCAAGTGGCTTTTGAAGCTGCAGGTTTTAAAAATGCCATCATTGCCATGGACCCCCCTTCCCCTGAAGAAGATCCTGAATGGTCTCCGGAAGATGTGCGCTATTCTGTAGTACGATATTTAGCATCTCCTATTCCAAATGCAAACGGACCTCACGTGAGTGATCCGCGTAGCGGTGAAATATTAGAATCGGATATTAATTGGTACCACAACGTAATGACCCTGTTGCGCAACTGGTTCTTTGTTCAAACAGCAGCCATTAATCCGGAAGCCAGAGGCGTTGCCTTTAAAGATGAAGTAATGGGAAGGCTTATACGTTTTGTATCTTCTCATGAAGTAGGTCATACCCTGGGTCTGCCTCACAATATGGGCAGCAGTGTTGCTTATCCGGTAGATTCCCTTAGATCTGCCTCCTTTACCAAAAAATATGGCACAGCACCTTCTATTATGGACTATGCCCGTTTTAATTATATAGCACAGCCCGAAGACGGGGATGTTGCCCTAATGCCCGACATTGGCATCTATGACAAATATGCCATCTCATGGGGGTACAGACCTATCCCTTCAGCCTCTGCCGAAGATGAAAAATCTATTTTAGATTCCTGGATCCTGGAGCATTCCGGCGATCCTATGTATCGTTTTGGGCATCAGCAAGCCGGTGACGTAGTAGATCCAAGCTCACAAACCGAAGATCTGGGAGACAATGCTATCCTTGCCAGTGAGTATGGGATCAAGAATCTAAAACGAATTGTACCCAATCTTATAGAATGGACCAAAGAAGACGGGAAGACCTATGAGGACCTGGGAACTTTATACGGGCAGGTATTATCTCAATACAACAGATATATGGGCCATGTATCCAATAACATTGGTGGCGTTTACGAGCATCACAAGACCTACGATCAGGAAGGTCCGGTGTATACACATGTATCCAAAGAGCATCAGGAGAATTGTGTCGCCTTTTTACACAAACAACTTTTTGAAA
>CBDUON010000318.1:0-1520 GCA_965368835.1 uncultured Eudoraea sp.
GATAAAGTAACTAAATGTGCTTTTTCCTTATCGAGCCAAATTCCAATTTTTTTCATGATCTTGAATTTTATATTTTATAAAACAGTTGTCTAACTATGGTATATAATTAATTTACATTTAAGTAATGAAGTGTACTATGATAATTATCAGCATACTTAAAAATTAGTACCGTGAATTTCTAATGATTGTGGTCTTTGAATCATCATCATTATTGAAGTGCACAAATAATGGATATAATAAATTTTATACTAAACAATACATTAGTATATTTGCCCCGCAAAATAAATGAGAAATCATTTGGTGGCATAGCTTCCTCCTCCTTCACCTTTCGGCGAATACAGAGGACAGGCGCTTCGCCCCGCAATATGGTCGCGATGCTCATCCCGATAGTTATCGGGAGGAAAGAGCATCCCGCCGTTGGCGGGACGGTCACAAGAACTGAAAAGGAATATTGAAATAAATACAATGGTGGCATAGCTCAGCTGGATAGAGCACCTGCCTTCTAAGCAGGCGGTCCTAGGTTCGAATCCTAGTGCCATCACTTAACTCAGAAAATCCATTCCGAAGGGAATGGATTTTCTAATTTCACGATTGAGCCTCCTGGGAACACCGATGGAAGAGAGGTAATCCTAACAAGACCAACGAAGTTAACCCTCCATGATCTATTTCATTTGTAGACCATGACATCAGTACATGTTGCATCCCAATCTCCCTTAAATTTTAAGTATTTATTGACCTGACTATTGGCTGAACGCTCCTAGAATGTACATATTTTATTAAAAGAACACTATAATTTCAGGCTGTGACCAACTAATTGTCCGGTTAATATTTCATTTCAAACTTGAAGAATAATACCTTTAAGCTGTTATGAAATATACCGCTGTCTTTTTATGGATGTCCTTTTGTATAACCCTCTGTGCATTTTCTTCCTGCAATGCCCAAAAACAGCTTATTGAAGGGGAGGAACAAACCATGGTAAGAGAGAAGCTGCAGTATTATCTGTACTTTCCAAAAGACTATGAGGAGAAACAGGATAGATCATTCCCGCTACTACTATTTCTTCATGGTGGCGGCGAATCTGGCGATAGCCTTGCGGCTTTGACCAAGAATGGTCCGCCAAAGATGTTGGTGGAAGGAAAACAATTTCCCTTTTTGGTACTGGCACCACAAAACCCACATAAAAGACAATGGTGGAACGTGAGGGCCGTAATGCAATTATTAGATACCATTGTAGCTCATAACAGGGTAGACCCAAAACGGATCTATTTAACAGGTTTAAGCAGGGGTGGGAGTGCAGCCTGGGAACTTGCCGTGCAGTATCCAGATAGATTTGCAGCAATGGCCGTTGTTTGTGGGATGACTCCGGTGCCTTATGCTTCCTGGATCAATAAAAAAATGCCTATCTGGGTCTTTCATGGTACAGAAGACAATTCCATTCCCTTTTCGGAATCGGAGGAGATGGTAAATGAACTTAAACGAATAGGGTACGATGTTACTTTTACTGTCTATGAAGGGGTGGG
>CBDUON010000319.1:0-1514 GCA_965368835.1 uncultured Eudoraea sp.
CCTTGGAAAATATAACAGATCAACGATACAGATCTTATTCATCCGGGATAAGTGCCCCTGGGATCAATCTAATCCTTGGAGTGGGATATAAGTTTTAAATTCTCGTCCAAAATTCTCATACTACCTAAAATTTCTTCCATTTTTTGGTCCGGGCTGTTTCTGCTCTGATTATCAAAGACATAGTGACAAAAAAGCCCTTTGACATCAATAAAGATGGGTATCTCTTTACTTACCGATTAACGAATTTTAACAAATTTTAACACTTTTTTAGAAGGGTAAATTACGTATACCTTGTTGTATGGATGAAAGTTTAACCCAAATAAAAATTTAATTTTATGAGACATTTTTTTAAAACTTCAACCTTAGTTTTAGCAACATTTCTTTTAACAGTTTCCTGCAGTAAAGATGACAATGAGGCGGATATGTCTGGAGAAACCTACAATACCACCTTTAAGATCACCGATGCGCCGATAGACAATGCCAATGTGGAGGGTGTTTTTGTTACCATCACAGATGTGAAGGTAGATGGAAAATCCCTGGAAGGATTTACAACCACCACGGTTAATTTGGCTGCCCTGGTCAATGGGCAGACCGCTACCCTGGGGAATTTGGACCTGGCGGCTAAATCGTATTCCAATATTGAGCTGGTACTCGATTATGAGACTGATGCAGATGGTGTATCACCTGGCTGCTATGTAGCCATGGCCAATGGCGCCAAAGATCAGATTACTGCAGCATCAAACCGGATTTCCGTGTCAGATTCTTTTGAGGTCTTTGCATCCAATGTTAATGAAGTGATCATCGACTTTGATCTTCGTAAGACCATCAAAGAAGAACAGGGATCCCTTGGTGCAGATTTTGAGTTTGTTTCAATGTCTGAGCTTTCTGCTGGGATACGAGCGGTGAATGAAGATACAACAGGAGAGATAAATGGTACTGCCAATGACGCAGAGAACACTTCAGATAGAATTGTAGTGTACGCCTATAAAGAAGGCACTTTCAATGCCGAGACCGAGACCAATGGACAGGGAGACAGCAATGTTACTTTTAAGAATGCCGTAACCAGCTCTGTGGTTAATTCATTGAATGGTTCTTACAATCTAAGTTTTCTGGAAGAAGGAAACTATGAATTGGTCTTTGCCTCTTATAATAAAGATGGCGATGCCTTTTATTTCAATGCCTTGTTAGATGCCGAATCTACTACCGGACTCAATTTAGGCTCCATTAGTGTTACTTCGGCATTGCAAATAAGTGCCAATGTCACTATCACAGGAACCAGACAATAGTATCTGTTACCCCATATTAAAAGGCCCTTTCAAGGGCCTTTTTTTGTACGCCTTTCACTCTGTTTTTCGTTAAAATTCACTAATTTTGCCACCTTTAAATAGGTCTAAGGAAAGGCATTATGAAGTTTCAGGAATACAAAGGATTGGATTTGTCAAATATTGGAGATGAGATCCTTCAATTTTGGAATACCCATCAGATTTTTGAAAAAAGCATTTCCACCAGGGAAG
>CBDUON010000320.1:0-1507 GCA_965368835.1 uncultured Eudoraea sp.
TATTGGTGGCAATTATGTCGATTATATTAGGAGTTTTAAAAGTTGGTATTAACTTTGGGGCTCCGGGGTTATTTTATGGTCTTTTAGGGCCATTATGTTACCTTCACGCTCTTTGGTTCGATAAAACATACAGTAAAACATTATTATGAAGTACATCATTTTAACTGCCCTCTTTGTTTCCTTTCAATTTTCATATGGTCAATCTTCCAAGGATATATACGCCATTGTTGATGCGGTTTCTTCGGAACGCATAAAAGCAGATGTTACCAAGCTTGCTAATTTTGGTACGCGGCATACCTTAAGTGACACCCTCTCTGCTACCAGGGGTATAGGTGCAGCAAGGCGATGGATAAAAGGAGAGTTCGAAAATATTTCTGCTACTTGCAATGACTGCCTCAATGTATTTTATCATCCAACATTGGTAAAAAAAGGTGACAACCAGCGTATCGTTAAAGATGTGATGGTGGTTAATGTAGTGGCCATCCAAAAAGGCACAAAGTACCCTAATCGTTATGTCATTATGAGTGGAGACATAGACTCGCGGGTAAGTGATCCAACGAATTATACATCCGATTCTCCGGGCGCCAATGACAATGCCAGTGGTATGGCCGGTACTATAGAAGCCGCAAGGGTTCTTTCAAAATACAGTTTTGAGAACAGCATTATCTATGTAGGCCTGTCCGGGGAAGAACAAGGTTTATATGGGGGCAAATTCCTCGCTGCTTATGCCAAGGAAAAAGGATGGGAAATTATAGGTGTTTTAAACAATGATATGATTGGAAATATCACCGGTGTAGATGGGGTAACCAGCAACCGCGATTTCAGGATTTTCTCTGAACCTGTACCCCCTACAGAAACAGAAAAGCAACGCAATGCAAGAAGGTTTTACGGAGGTGAGGTTGATGGTATTTCCAGACAATTAGCGCGCTATGTTTATAAGAATACCAAGGCGTATATGCCAGAAATGAATCCCATGCTAATTTACCGATTAGACCGGTTTGGACGTGGTGGCCATCACCGGCCATTTAATGATCAGGGGTTTCCGGGGATCAGGATCATGGAAGCACACGAAAATTATACCCAACAACATCAGGATATACGCGTGGAAAATGGAATTGCATACGGCGATGTACTGGAGCATGTAAATTTTGAATATGCCAAAAAGCTAACTGCTGTGAATGCCATTAATCTGGCCTCTTTGGCATGGGCACCACCAGCGCCTGCAGAAGTGCAAATTGGCGGTATTGTTGCACCCTCAGCTATTTTAAAATGGAGCAAGTCCGAAGGAGCAGCAGGCTATAAGATCTACTGGAGAGACACCACCTCCCCTACCTGGGATCATAGCAGAATGGTTGGAGATGTTAACGAGTTTACCCTAGAAGGGATCGTTATCGATAATTATTTCTTTGGTGTTGCTGCAGTGAGTGCAGAAGGATTTGAAAGTCCGGTGGTCTTTCCTAATGGTATTTTCCGGAATTAAAGAATAATGGCTACAAATCATTTTTTA